>CAIYSA010000324.1 GCA_903928655.1 uncultured Bacteroidota bacterium | reverse complement strand
TCATTAAAATCGTATTTGTCAGTTTTTTTTACATGCCATGAATCAATCAAATATTTTGGGTCAGATGAGATTTTTATTAATAATAATTCAGCCCATAAGCCTTGTATTGAATTTTCTGGCTCTTTTGATAACTTACTAAATATATTTACAATTTTATTTAATTCAGTTTTTACCTTTTCTGCTTCTTCTATTTCCTCTAATGTTAAAATAAAAGTTGAAAAAATATGAATAAAATATTTCTTCAATTCCCATGATTCTGATTTAAAAATTACTTGTGAGTAGATGCCCGTATCGACAGAAATACCATTTGTAAATAATTCACAATTTATTTGAAGATTAATAGTTATAACTTTCAAGTTAATTTGACTTGATTGTATACCTTTATCGCTGCACTTTATAAAAAATATAGGATAACCTTCCTTTGAAATTCCGATTTTATGATTTTTAGCACCTGGAATTGAAGAAGTTTCAATACCTAAATCTGTTTTACTAGTTAACTGACTTTCGGAAAGTGATTCAAATATATTATAAATATTTTCCATAATTTTTAATTTTGAATTCCCACGAAACTATGTTCGAAATTTTCTGGATAATAAATACCTAAAGTATATATTACCTGGTTATCCCACTTACGTGTATTATGTTTTAATTTAATTTTATGGATTTGAATTGAAAAGCAATCATCAACTTTGAAAAATTTATCACCTGGATAAACGTCACTTCCGGATGTTGAACGACCAGTAAAAATATTACTAACTTTAATATTTCCGTTTTCTTCAATTAATGTTCTTTCTCTGCCTTCTGTTCTTGCATAAGCCATTTGAAAAATATATCCATCTTTCAGATTTTCGTTTTTTTCTAAGTATTTTAAATATTGAATTGTAGATGTTTTCCTTAATACATCAGGAGGATTGCCAACTTTGAAATTATTTAGAAATTCAATTATTTCATTAATTGGAAGCTTTATATTCTTATGATTTCTATCAGCAGTATGATAATCTTCTAATATATTTAGTTTATATTTTTTAATAAATTCTGATACATATTTTGTATTTTCATCTATATAGTATACTGAATTGTATTGTCTCCAGCCCGATAATTTATATTTAACAAGATTTACAGATAAAATATTATTTCTGGTTGGATTCATGGAGGGGCTTAAAATCAAAAGTTGTGCTGTTTCCTCTAAAGTGTGACTTTTTAAGTTTGTTCTCATAATTTCTTCATCTGTTACATATTCTGTATATTCTAGTATGGAGTCACCTGGCAACCATACTCTACAATAATCTAGGTAATTTAATTTGTATCCAAAAAATCTACATCTTTGTTGAATAGTATCTGCATTAGATTTTCCTTTACTC
The DNA here is from genome assembly GCA_903928655.1 of uncultured Bacteroidota bacterium. Taxonomy (GTDB): domain Bacteria; phylum Bacteroidota; class Bacteroidia; order B-17B0; family Aurantibacillaceae; genus UBA4416. The sequence continues at coordinate 1,609 of CAIYSA010000324.1, read as the reverse complement.
TTTCTTGGCATATAAGAGACAGATAAATTTTCAACAGTAAATCCTCTATTTAACATATCGGCACCAATTAGCACATGCGCCCTTGCGCTTGACCAATCAATTTCTCCAGAACCTGCTAACACTAGTACACTATTAGTATCTAACATTATTTCTTTAACCTCTTCCATAGTTTTTTTAAAATCCGGAGGGGTAGTAATTCTTTTTGTAACTTCTAAATAACTTTGAAAAAATTGCTCTAAAAGTTCAATTTTCCCAGGGTCGTTATTCTGCAAATCCAAATGACTTAACCATGATTCTAGAAGTTGTTTAACCCATTCGAAAAATTTTGCACTTGCAATGTTGAGTCTATCAGCATGCACCATCATAGACAAAAATGATTCTTTCTGCTCTATATTAACCACAATAGCAGTGCCAATTAAGAACACTTGCAACGCATCTATCAAAGTTTGAGGACATTCTGTCAAATCATTGTCTTTATTATGGAAAACTTCGATTGGGGGGATAGCCAATACAATATCAGTATTGTCAATAAAAAAAGACTTCCCCCCTGTATATGATTTTCCAGGTGTTAAAACAACATGAAATTTAGGTGAAAGTAAATCCATCAAATTAATCAATAATGGACCTTGTGGAGTTGCTGTATATTGTATATAACTATGGTTTTCTATAGATGATTTTAATTTTATAATGCTTGCATATGTAGAACTAAATTCTTCATCTTCCCAATCTTCAGTTTTGCTATTTTTTCTGGCATATGTATTAAGACTAGCCTGGTCTGCTTCGTCATCGATAATCAAAACCCCTCTATTCTTCATTAATTTTGCCAAATCTGTTGATTTGAAAATTTCAGATAATTCATTTATATGGCTATAATGTTTAAGCACAGTTATTAGAATCGTAGGTGGTTCTTTTTGTTGAAGAATGTTTTTTATTCTAACATGATAATTTCCTTTTTTTGTTGGTCCTTGAAAAACCTTATAAATTTTACAATTTTTTCCCTCGGTATCAAGATCTTTTTTCAATCTCTTAGTTGTCTGAGTTAGCAGATTCTTTTTATTGCCAGCTAAAAAAATAATTATTTTAAAATTATTATCCGAAGCAAGTGCGGCTAATGATGTAAAAGATAGTGTTTTGCCACTTTGAACATATCCAATTACAATCCCTGTCGTTTCTCCATTTGATTTTTCCGGTTTTATACATTGAGACAAAATATTTTTTGTTTCATTAATTAAAGTTGCTTTTTCATCATTATCAAGTTTAACTAACTTATTTAATAAATCATAAGTACAATTACCTTCAACTGGATTAAAATTATTTTGTTCTGTCGGTATGATTTTTATTATATTATTCATTTATATGTTTTGTAAAAATTCATTAATGTTTTTTCTAATTACAGATGCCATTTTAACTCCTTGGAATGGTGCAATAATTTCGGATACAACATTTGCATGAATCATTGTTATAATAGGTTGATAATCTTCCTGGCATTTAAACATATCAAACTTAATGAAAAATCTATGCGCTAAATTTATTTTTAATATGTAGCGTTTTGTATATAATTCGTCATTTTCCATAACAAGGTTATATAAATCTTCCAGTGTTTTTTCTG
>CAIYSA010000323.1 GCA_903928655.1 uncultured Bacteroidota bacterium | reverse complement strand
TCTCTCGTCCTGAAATAGGTTGTCACACAAACAACTTAAAAGATGAAAAATCAAACAGAACAAAGGAAGAAGCGTAGTCAAAAAGATTACAGTTTCGCCTTTAAATTACAAGTAATAACAGAAGTAGAAAAAGGCGAGTTAAGCTATAAACAAGCCCAAAAGAAGTATGGGATCCAAGGACGGAGTACAGTTTTGGTTTGGATAAGAAAACATAGTATCTTAGATTGGAAAGAACTACCTATTGTGATTCATAAAAAGACACCAGAGCAAAAGATAAAAGAATTAGAAACACTTCTTGCGATAGAAAAGGAGAAGGTTCATGTTTTGAACGTTGCTATAGATATAGCTGATGATATGCTAAAAACGGATATCAGAAAAAAGTATTTACCCAAACAATCAAAAAAGCAGTAGTCCCAATTAAAGGAATAAAGGGAATAAGCGCGTTGTTTGGGTTAAGTAGGCAATCCTATTATAAAAATAAAATGAGTAGGGTAAAAAGAAATTCTGATTTAATAATAGTGCGTGATATGGTTATGTGTATACGCTGTAGAATGCCCAGAATAGGTACTCGAAAATTATATTACCTAATAAAAGACGAACTAAATATATTGCATATTAAAATTGGACGAGATGTATTATTTAATTTTTTAAGAGCAGAACACTTACTTATAAAACCAAAGAGAAGCTATGTGAAAACAACCAACTCAAAACATTGGATGAAAAAATATCCCAATCTTGTAAAAAATATAGAAGTTACTAAACCAGAACAGCTTTGGGTAAGTGACATCACCTATATTCAAACAGAACATGGACATAGTTATTTAAGTTTAATAACTGACGCTTATTCTAAAAAAATAATGGGATATGAATTATTAGATAATCTTAGTGCTGAAGGCCCTTTAAATGCGCTAGAATCCGCTTTAGAAAGCAGAGAATATAAACATGATTTAATTCATCACTCAGATAGAGGATTGCAGTATTGTTCGGCAGGTTACATCAACAAATTAATTCTGAACAATGTAAAAATAAGTATGACCGAGAATGGCGATCCATATGAAAATGCAATAGCGGAAAGAATTAATGGAATATTAAAGTATGAGTTTTTAATTATAGATGGCTTTAAAAATCATATAGAGGCTTTAGAAGTTATCAAAGAATCTATTGGTATATATAATGATGAACGCCCACATCTAAGCTGTGAAATGTTAACGCCGAATAAAACTCATTTACAACAGAAAATACAAATAAAAAAATGGAAGAAAAAAACCTCGAAAGTTTTCACTTCCGAGGTCTAATTTAATGTAATTTTACAATCTAACCCGTGTCAACTTTTTTCAGGACTAGACAAATTTATTTTGAATACAGATGCGTTTTGTGCAGAACTTAAAAAAAATAATCCTATTAATTTCTGTTTCTTTGTATCACAATGTCATTATTTATCACGTCACTAAACTCAGGAAGCAATGGGAATTGCTATTATATTGGTAACCACAAAGAAGCAGTTTTAGTAGATATTGGGATATCATGTCGTGAAGTTGAAAAAAGAATGGCTCGATTAAATCTATCACTTTTAAAAGTGAAAGCCATATTTATCTCACATGAACATAGCGACCACATTAAAGGCTTACAAGTCTTTTCAAAAAAACATCAAGTGCCAGTATTTATTACAGATTCTACATTAAATAATTCCCGATTATTTTTAGAGAAAAAATTAATTAACTCTTTTATTAAATATTATCCTATTTCCATTGGAGCATTAACAATCACTGCTTTTCCAAAACGACATGATGCAGCAGATCCTTATAGTTTTATTGTAGAAGGCAATGGTATTAAAATTGGCGTATTAACTGATATTGGATCAGCATGCAATCATGTTGAAGAAAACTTCAGACAATGCCACGCTGCATTTTTGGAAGCCAATTACGATGAACAACTTTTGAATACTGGCAATTATCCTTACCATTTAAAAGAGCGTATTAAAAGTAATAAAGGGCATTTATCAAATTTACAAGCTTTAGATTTATTTATTAATCATAAACATGAATCTATGAGTCATGTTATTTTATCTCATTTATCAAAGGATAATAATTGTCCAATGATTGTAAAGGATTTGTTTACAAAACATGCTCAAGAAACTACGGTTATTGTCGCTTCTCGCTTAAAAGAAACTGAAGTTTTTCATATTACCTTACAAAAAAAAGAGAAATTGACTTTATACCAAGCGATATAATTTCTACCTTTCAAAATTATTTTTTGCAATTAGTAAATGAGGCTGTTTAAATGTAAATCAAAAAATTAAGCTTTTCGAATCATAATAACACAAGTAAAATTTAAATTTATTACCAAACAAAAATAAACCTTTTTATAAAAAAATTGTTTAAAGCATATGTCAAAGAAAGTTACTATTATTGGATCAGGTTTTTCAGGTTTATCCGCCGCCTGCTATCTTGCAAAACAAGGTTGTGAAGTTACTATTTTAGAAAAACATGATAGCGTTGGTGGAAGAGCTAGACAATTTACTAGTGATGGTTTTACTTATGATATGGGCCCAAGTTGGTATTGGATGCCTGATATTTTTGATAAATTTTTTGCCGATTTTGGAAAAAAAGTTTCTGATTATTACGTTATAGAACGTTTAACACCATCTTATCGAATAATATATAAAGATGGCCCTTTAGATATTCCAAGCAATATTGATGAACTTTATTTAATGTTTGAGAACATTGAAACTGGGAGTGCTGCAAAATTAAAAAAATTTTTAAAGGAAGCTGAATACAAATACAATATTGGAATGCATGATTTAGTTTATAAACCAGGGTTATCATTAACTGAATTTTTAAACATGCGTTTTTTTAGAGGTATCTTTAAATTGGATGTATTTAATTCAATTGCTTCTCATATCCGAAAATCATTTACTAATCCAAAATTGATTCAATTACTAGAATTTCCTGTTTTATTTTTGGGGGCATTGCCCAAAAACACACCAGCTTTATATAGTTTAATGAATTATTCGGATATGATTGGTGGTACTTGGTATCCAAAAGGCGGAATGATTAGCGTAGTAAACGGTATGCATAAATTAGCGCTTGAATTAGGTGTGAAATTTGAACTTAATGTTGATGTTAATAAAATAAATATCATTGAAAATAAAGCTATTGAAGTTGTATCAAAAAATAAAAACGCAAATTTTGATGTACTAGTATCGAGTGCTGATTATAATTTTACTGAACAAAAATTACTCGATAAAAAATACAGAAACTACTCAGCAAATTATTGGGAAACAAGAAAACTAGCACCATCAAGTTTGATATTTTATATTGGAGTCAATAAAAAATTGCCTAATTTATTACATCATACCTTATTTTTTGATGAAGATTTTGATTTACATTCTCACGAAATTTATACAGATCCAAAATGGCCAACTAATCCTTTAATTTATCTAAGCTGCACATCTCAAACTGATAATAATGTAGCTCCTGAAGGTTGTGAAAATTTAATGGTGTTAATTCCTATTGCGCCAAATTTAAAAGATGACAAAGCAACCAATGATAAATATTTTGATATGGTTATTTCTAGGATTGAAAAACAAATCGGTGTATCTTTTAAAGACAATATTTCGTTTAGAAGAGATTTTGCTACGAGTGATTTCATTAAAGATTACAACTCTTTTAAAGGCAATGCTTATGGTTTAGCGAATACATTAAGCCAAACTGCTATTTTTAAACCAAAGTTAATTAATAAAAAAATTAGTAATTTATTTTATACAGGACAATTAACAGTTCCTGGTCCTGGTGTGCCGCCTTGTTTGATATCTGGAGAGCTTGTTGCACAGCAAGTTGTAAAATATTTTAACAAAAAATAGTTATTTCTATAAACAAAAAACCGTTATGAGTGTTACAAAACTAAAACATTCTTTGCATTTTATTATTATATTCGCATAACCAAAAATGAAACAATTATTTGATAACGTTTGCATAAAAACCAGTAAAATGGTTACTAATAGCTACAGCACTTCGTTTTCGTTGGGTATCAAATTTTTACATAAAGAATTTCAAGATCCTATATATAGTATTTACGGTTTTGTTCGTTTTGCGGACGAAATAGTTGATACTTTTCATGATTTTAATAAAAGAGAATTGTTAGAAGAATTTAAAATCGAAACCTTCCGATCTATTGAACGAGGTATTAGTTTAAATCCAATTCTTAACAGTTTTCAATGTGTGGTAAACCATTATAAAATTGACTTACAGTTAATTGAAACATTTTTAAAAAGTATGGAAATGGACTTGGATAAAAAGGCATATGATTCTGAAGGCTATAAGCAATATATTTTAGGAAGTGCTGAAGTTGTAGGTTTAATGTGCTTACGGGTGTTTGTAAAAGGAAATCAAACAATTTACGACAACTTAACTCCATATGCTATGTCATTAGGTTCAGCATTTCAAAAAATTAATTTTTTACGCGATTTACATGCTGATTATTTAGGAATGGGAAGAGTTTATTTTCCAAACGTGGAATTAACAAAACTAGATCCAGAGACTAAATTATCTCTCGAAAATGATATTGAATTAGATTTTAATAAAGGACTCGAAGGAATTAAATTATTACCTAAAGATTCTCGATTTGGCGTTTATGTTGCTTATATCTATTATCTAAAATTATTTAAAAAGATAAAATCATTGCACCCTGAGCGCATTATGGAGGAACGTATTAGAATTCCAAATTCTCAAAAAATGGTGCTTTTTGCAAGTTCATATGTTCGCCATAGTTTAAATTTACTTTAGTTTACTAATATGCAAACTAATGATTATGTTATTCTAGTTGATGAACAAGATAATGAGATTGGCGTTATGGAAAAACTTCGTGCTCATGAACTAGGAAAATTACATAGAGCATTTTCTGTTTTTATTTTCAACGACAAAAAAGAATTATTACTACAACAAAGAGCAATAAACAAATACCATAGCGGCGGTTTATGGACCAATACATGTTGTTCTCATCCTAGTCCAAACGAAACCATAAAAGATGCCGCAATTAGGCGTTTATATGAAGAAATGGGCATGACTTGTGATTTAAAAATAATCAACAATTTTATTTACAAAACCGAATTTGAAAATGGTTTAATTGAGCACGAATTTGATTACATTTTAACTGGGATTTCAAATTTAACGCCACTAATAAATAAAACTGAAGTTGAATCTTATAAATGGCAACAAATTTCTGAAATCCAAAATGATATTAATTTAAATCCAAACCAATTTACAACCTGGTTTAAAATCGCTATACAAAAAGTTATAATTTAACTTCGAATTTAATACAAAGGCAATAACATTTTTTAATTATTTATACCAAAAAAAAGCGGTTAAATAACCGCCTTTCAATTTTTTTATTTAGCGTAAGCCGTGGCTCTCACTTCTCGTATTACGGTTACTTTTACTTGGCCAGGATAAGTCATTTCTGTTTGTATTTTTTGTGAAATATCGAAAGCTAGTTGTTCTGATTGTTTATCATCTACTTTATCCGAAGAAACTAAAACACGTACTTCTCTTCCCGCTTGAATAGCGTAAGTTTTTTCAACACCATCATAAGATAAAGCTAATGCTTCCAAATCTTTCAAACGTTTCATATATTGCTCTGCAACTTCACGACGAGCTCCTGGACGCGCTCCACTTATCGCATCACACACTTGTACAATTGGAGCATATAATGTTAACATTTCGATTTCATCATGATGCGCACCTATTGCATTGCAAACTTCTGGCTTTTCTTTATACTTCTCTGCTAATTTCATTCCTAATAAAGCGTGAGGTAATTCTGGTTCTTCATCAGGTACTTTACCAATATCATGCAATAAACCTGCTCGTTTAGCAACCTTAGGATTTAAGCCCATTTCACTCGCCATAATAGCACAAAGGTTTGCAACTTCGCGGCTATGTTGTAATAAGTTTTGTCCATAAGATGAACGGTATTTCATACGACCAACCATACGAATTAACTCTGGATGTAAGCCATGTATACCTAAGTCGATACAAGTACGCTTACCCGTTTCAACTATTTCATCGTCAATCATTTTTTTGGTTTTCTCAACAATCTCTTCAATACGAGCTGGATGAATACGACCATCTGTAACTAATTGGTGTAACGATAAACGACAAATTTCTCTTCTGATTGAATCGAAACACGATAATGTAATTGCATCAGGAGTATCATCAACAATAACCTCAACACCAGTTGCAGCTTCTAGAGCTCTAATATTACGCCCTTCACGACCAATAATTCTACCTTTAATTTCATCACTTTCAATATGGAAAACTGTTACTGAATTTTCAATTGCAGTTTCGGTGGCTAAACGTTGAATGGATTGAATAATAATTTTCTTAGCTTCTTTATTGGCATTAATTTTTGCCTCATCCATTGTGTCTTTAATAAAAGCCATTGCATCAGTTTTAGCCTCAGCTTTAATGCTTTCAATTAATTGAGCTTTGGCATCTTCTGCACTAAGGCCAGAAACTTTTT
>CAIYSA010000322.1 GCA_903928655.1 uncultured Bacteroidota bacterium | reverse complement strand
TTTTCCTGCTTTTACTGCTTTTGAAAACAAATCTTCTCGTTCAATTCTTTCAATTTCTTCTGACATAATTTTAAATATATAAGTACGTAACAAATATTTATATTTTTTGTTTAATATTAATCAAATGTTGAAAATTAGTTGATAATTAAAATCACATAAACTCATTTAGTGTAAAAAATAATAGCCTTACTAGGTTAAAAACACAAATTCATATAAAAAATAAATAGAATAGAGAACAAAAACTAAAATTGATTAATCCCCTTATTTTTAGTAACTTCGCAACCTTAAAAAAAATTACAATGGTTTCTATTAATGGCGTAACTGTATCTTTTGGAGGGTATAATTTATTTGATAATGTTTCTTTTTTAATCAATCCAAAAGATAGAATTGGTTTGGCTGGCAAAAATGGTGCTGGTAAAAGTACTATGCTCAAAATTTTGGCTGGTTATCAAACTCCTACTAAAGGGGAAGTTTCTCGCCCAAAAGACTGCAAAATAGGCTATTTACCTCAGGATATGACTCATCAACATGGACGTACAGTTTATGAAGAAACAGAATCGGCCTTTGAGGAAATAAAAATACTTCAAGCAAAATTAGACGATGTTAACCATCAATTGGAAACACGTACAGATTACGAAAGTGATTCTTATATGGATTTGATCCATGATTTAACGGATATTAATGAGCGTCTAAATATTATTGGCGCTGATAATACGGAAGAAGAAATTGAAAAAGTACTAATAGGCTTAGGGTTTCATCGCAAACAATTTCACATGCAAACTTCTGAGTTTAGTGGTGGGTGGCGTATGCGTATTGAATTAGCTAAATTATTATTACAAAAACCCGACGTATTAATGCTCGATGAGCCTACCAATCACTTAGATATTGAAGCTATTCAGTGGTTAGAGGAATTTATGGATGTGTTTTCGGGAGCAGTAATTTTAATTAGTCATGATAAAACTTTTTTAGATACTGTTACTAAAAGAACAATTGAAATTGTAAATCAAAAAATTTACGATTACAAAACAAATTACTCTCATTATTTAGTGCTACGTCAAGAGCGTAAACAACAACAAGAGAATGCTCAAAAAAATCAGCAAAAAATGATTGATCAAACTGAAGTGTTGATTGATAAATTTAGAGCAAAGGCTAGTAAATCAGCCATGGCTCAATCGTTGATTAAAAAATTAGATCGTTTAGATAGAGTAGAAGTAGACGATATGGATACGGCTTCTGTTCGTTTCCGTTTTCCGCCTCCTGCACATAGTGGTAAAATTGTAATTACTGCTACTGAAGCTGGTAAATCATACGGAGAAAAACATATTTTTTCGGGCGCTAATTTTATCATCACCAAAGGAGAAAAAATTGGTTTAGTTGGCCGTAATGGCGAAGGAAAATCAACAATGATGAAAATGATTGCTGATAAAATTAAATACGATGGCGAAATTCAATTAGGACATAGTGTTTTAATGGGTTATTTTGAGCAAGATCAGGAAGAAAAAATAGATTTAGATAAAACCGTTTTTGAAACCATTGACGAATTAGCAGTTGGTGATGTGCGCCGACAAGTGCGTAGTTTATTAGGTTCGTTTTTATTTGGTGGTGATGATATTGATAAAAAAGTGAAAGTATTAAGTGGAGGAGAACGCGGCCGTTTAGCACTTTGTAAATTATTATTAGAGCCTTATAATTTATTGTTGTTAGATGAGCCAACCAATCACTTAGATATTAAATCGAAAGAGGTGTTGAAACAATCGTTAATTGACTATGAAGGAACGCTTGTGATGGTAAGCCATGATAGAGATTTTATGACCGGTTTATGTGATCGTTTATTTGAATTTAGAGACGGGCATTTAAAAGAATACTTATGTGATATTAAAGAGTTTATGGAAATTCGTAAGGTTGAAAGACTAAACGAGTTAGACCTTGATAAATCAGGTGTTAAAGCTGTGCCTGTAGTTGAAAAAAACACTTCGACTAACTCAATGAACAAAACAAACAGTGATTTTGAAGCTCAGGAAAAGAAAAAACAACTTGCTCAACTACAAACTCAAATAAAAAAATCGGAAGAAGAAATTGAACGTTTAGAATCTGAAATTAAAAAACTGGATACTAAATTATCGGTTCCTGAAACGTATGATGCTTTGAGCAAAGACCCTAACTTTTTTAATTCATACAATAAATTAAAAAAGGATTTAGAAACGGAAATGCAAAAGTGGGAAGACTTGAGTTCTAAAGTTAATTAATTTAGGAAAGAATTTTATACTTAAAAACTATTTTTTAGTTCTAACATTTTAATGGCAGTAACGGCAGCTTCATCGCCTTTGTTGCCATGTTTTCCGCCAACTCTATCAAGTGCTTGTTCTTCGGTATTAGTAGTTAATACTCCAAAAATAAATGGTTTGTTGTATTTTATATTTAAATCAGTAATACCTTTTGCTACAGCATCACAAATAAAATCAAAGTGTTTCGTATCGCCTTGTATTACGCAACCCAAACAAATAATAGCATCTACATTTCCAAATTCTGCCATATATTGGCCACCTAGTGTTAATTCAAATGCACCAGGTACAGTTTTGATTACAATATTAGCTTCTATTGCACCATGTTTAATAAGCGTATTTAAGGCACCTTGCATTAAGGCATTTGTAATATGATGGTTCCATTCGGCCCACACAATTCCAAATTTCATGGTTGCAGCATTAGGAACATCAGATCCTTCAAAGTTCGATAAGTTTTTTAATTCGCTTGCCATAATGATAATGTTATAAATAAAAAAAGGTGAACTAAATTCACCTTTTTTTTAATATGAATTGAGTTGATTAATCAATGTTTCCTAATACTTTAACACGTGCGATATATTTTTCAATTTCACCTGCTTGGTTACTTTTAGCATATTCGTTTTTTAAACGCTCATATAATGCTAAAGCTTCAGGATAATTAGCTTTTAATTCGTAAGCAAAAGCAGCTTTCTTTAAAAATAAAGGTGTAGTAAAAATATTAGTTGATTTTTCAGAAGCACTTAAATAAAATTTAATAGCTTCATCTGTTTTGTTTAATTCCATGTTAGCATCGCCAATAGCACCAATTGCCATAGGAGCAACCATTTCATCATTTCCGCTAAATGCTTCTAAATAAGTAATTGCTTCTTCAAATTTACCAGTACGTAATAAACAAATACCAGCATAATAGTTAGCTAAATTACCAGTTTTAGTGCTTGAATAAGTGTCAGCAATTTCTTTAAAACCCATCATTGTTTTAGGTCCTTCAGATGATTGTACGTTTAAAGCACCATTTAAAGCGATGTTAAAACTATCTTTTTCAAAATAATTTTGTGCATAAAACACTTCATTATTTGCTTCTTTTTCTTGTCCTGGTAAATAAGAAAATTTATAAAAACTAAATAAGGCAACAATGGCTAATAAAGCACCACCACCGTAAGTAATTGTTTTTTTATTGTCCTCATAAAAATCTTCAAATCCACCTAAATTAATGCTGTTTTTTGATGATTTTTTTGCTTTTGGTGCATTAATAACTTCAACAATTTCCTCTTGCTCGTTTTGTGCTAATTCTTCTGACATATTAATCTTATTTTTTTTGAATTGCGAATATAAACATAATTATTTGTTTACAAAACAAGAAATTAATTAGTTTATTAGAATTTATTTGGCAAAAAACAGGCTTAGACCTATTCTGTAACCGAAATATTTTTTGTTAGATTTTCTTTATTTCTTAAAGAAACAGACAATCCACCTTTTACTTCAAATGGATAAGGAATATCCATATCATATCCTTTGGCATATAAATAATAGCTTCCTTTATAAAAAGCAATGCTATAATTACCGTTTGCATCAGCCTTAACGTAAGTATTGTAATTTGTATAATCATCACCCGGAAATTCGGTAGCGTTAAATTTTATATAAACATAAGCATCAGCAATTGCTTTTCCGTGATGTTCAACAACACCTTTTACTGAACCTTTGCCTCCAGTTTGATTTTTTTTACAAGAAAAAAGGCCAATTATTAAACTTATGCCAATTATTAATTTTAATGTTGAGTTCATGGGTACTTTTTTTACAAATGTATTTATATTTTATTCAGAAAATCGTTTATCAGTTAAAAATTTAGGATCTGTGAGTGTTTTTAAAAAAGCTATAATATCTATTTTGCTTTGTGCTGTTAATCCCAATCCGCCAATAAGTGATGGATCAAGAGTTGGCGCATTTGGTATAACTGAGGCATAATGATCTAAACATTTTTCAAGGGTACTAAATCTGCCATCATGCATATATGGTCCACTTTTTTCAATATTTCGTAAAGAAGGTGTTTTGAATTTATATAAATCAGTTGGTAGATGTGTAATATGAGCTCTTCCACTATCATTTAAAACTGTTATTCCAATGCCGTTATTAATAAAATCGTAGTTAGTAAATAATGGTTCTTTATGGCACGAAGCACATTTTGCAACAAATACATTATAACCATTTTGTTCGTTTGTTGTAAATGTTTCAGTCCCTTTTTTTACCGCATCATATTTACTATTATAGCTATACATTGTTCCCATAAATTGGGCTAATGATTTTAAAATTCTTTGCGAATTGATTATTTCATCACCATAAGCTGATTTACATAAGGCTTTGTATTTAGTGCTCGCATTTAATTTTGCAACTACATTTGCTATATTTTCATTTTGTTCAATAGGGTTTGCTATTGGGCCTAATGGTTGCACTTCCAGGTTTAAAATACCACCATCATGCATAAAGCTAGTATTCCAGTTTAAATTTTGCAAGGCTGGAGAGTTCCTTTTTCCAAGTAAACCATTAATACCATGACTTAAATCGTGCCCTGCATTTGAAAACGCAACAAATTGTTGATGGCATGAACCGCAAGAAATTGTATTATTTGAAGATAACATTGGCTCATAAAACAAAGTTTTACCTAGTGTAAAACGTTCAATTGAAATGGGATTATTGCTAAAGTTATAAAATGGAGTAGGCCAACCATCTGGTATTATTTCTTTAATTCCTTCAATTTTTACTTCCGGAATAATCTCAGGATCTACAGAACAAGAAATACTTAAAAGTGTAAAACAAAATATTATAAATTTATTTCTCATTTCTTTTTCAATAACCGTATAAAATTAAAACACATTTCAAATTTAATAAATATTT
>CAIYSA010000321.1 GCA_903928655.1 uncultured Bacteroidota bacterium | reverse complement strand
TTTAAAAGATAAAAATATGATATTTATCATTTTTTTATCTTTTATTATTTTATAAATTAGTTCAAAGATAAAAAATACATGGAATTAAAAGATGACCAATGGGATAGTTTATATGTTTTCGCAAAAACATTAGAGGATAAACATGTTAATTTTAGTGAGATTGAAAAACAACTTACTACTAAAACTGACGATGCTTTTTTAATTAAAGAAATAATGACGCAAATTAAGAAAGTTCATTATGCTGTCAAAAGAAAACAGGGTTTTGTTAAACTTGGTTTTGGTTCTATTTTTTTATTAGCAGGTTTTTTTATTACTTGTTTTAATTTTCATTCAAATCAATCTTTTACCATTGTTATGTATAGTTCTAGTATGGTTGGATTAATGTTTGTTTTTTGGGGCTTATACGAAATTATTGGATAGCTTATATTTCTGATTATAATCATATCTCATAAATGATGTATGTCATGTGATTTTTTAATTAGTAATTATATTTTTATTCAAAATTATAATTATGCACAACGAACATTCTGATACTCATTTTCAATTAAGAATTGATAATGGAGAACATATCGAGGCTAAAGATTATATGCCCGAAAATTACCGTAAACATTTAATTCGACAAATGTCACAGCATGCGCATTCTGAAGTAATAGGAATGCAGCCTGAAGGAAATTGGATTACACGTGCCCCAAGTTTAAGAGCAAAACAAATTTTATTAGCTAAAATACAAGATGAAGGTGGGCATGGATTGTATTTATATAGTGCAGTTGAAACACTTGGTGTATCAAGATCTGAACTTATTGAACAATTGCAATCTGGTAAAGCAAAGTATTCAAGTATTTTTAATTACCCTGCTTTAAATTGGGCTGATATTGGTGCAATTGGTTGGTTAGTTGATGGTGCTGCAATTGTAAATCAAGTTTCATTACAACGTACTTCATACGGACCTTATAGTAGAGGTATGGTTCGTATTTGTAAAGAAGAAAGTTTTCATCAGCGTCAAGGTTACGAAATTATGGCAAAAATGATGGCAGGTACAAAAGACCAACAAGCTATGGCGCAAGATGCTATGAATAGATGGTGGTGGCCTTCTTTAATGATGTTTGGCCCACATGATACAAACTCCCCACATAGTAGCGATGCAGTGAAATGGAAAATTAAACGCGAAACAAATGATGAATTGCGTCAAAAGTTTATTGATAAAACAATTCCTCAAGCTGAACTGATTGGATTAGTTGTTCCTGATAAAAATATAAAGTTGGATGATAATACTGGACATTATACTATTAGTGAAATTAATTGGGATGAGTTTAATCGCGTCATTTCTGGCCATGGCCCTTGTAATAAACAACGCATTGATCATCATATAAAATACCATAATGAAGGTGAATGGGTTAGAGAAGCGGCGATAGCTTTCAAGAAAAAACACACTAAAAAAGAATTAGAAACAGTTTAAAAATATAATTATGAGCACAGATACACAATTTGATTTATGGGAAGTATTTATACAAAGTAAATCCGGACTTCCTTATATGCATGCTGGTAGCGTTCATGCTTCCGACAATAAAATGGCTCTTCAAAATGCTAGAGATATTTACACTCGAAGAGGTGAAGGAACAAGCATTTGGGTAATGCCATCTAAATATATTGTTGCATCAAATCCTGATGATAATGATATGTTGTTTGATCCGGCAAATGATAAAGCATATCGTCACCCAACTTTTTATACAATGCCAGAAGGCGCAAAAAACATTTAATTATTTTGTTATGAATATTCAAGAAGCTACTCACACATACACTCTTCGCTTAGGAGATAATGCTCTTATTTTGGGGCATCGCTTATCAGAATTATGTAGTAAAGGACCAATATTAGAGGAAGATTTAGCACTAACAAATATTTCGTTAGATATGATTGGAAGAGCTCAAGCCTTATTAAAATATGCTGCTGATACTGAAATGTTAGGAAAAACTGAAGATGATTTAGCCTATCGTAGACCTGAAAATCACTATTATAATAATTTAATTATAGAGCAACCAAATGGCGATTTTGCCCATACAATTGCTCGTCAGCTTTTTGTTTCTGTTTTTGAATTTTTATTTTATACTGAATTAGAGAAAAGTAAGGATACAACTTTAGCGGCAATTGCTTCAAAAACAATTAAGGAAATAAAATACCACATGCAACATGCTGCTGATTGGACTTTACGCTTAGGTGATGGAACAGCAGAAAGTCATAAACGAATGCAAAAAGCTGTGAATGATTTATGGATGTATACTGGCGAATTTTTTGAAATGGATAATTTAGATACATTTTTATTACACCAACATATTGCCGTAGATGCTAGTTCTTTAAAACTAGAGTGGAATAAATATATTAAAACGGCATTAAATGATGCAACTTTAAATGTTCCTGAAGATTCTTTTATGCAAACTGGAAGTAAAAAAGGAATCCACACTGAAAATCTTGGTCATATTTTATCTGAAATGCAATATTTACAAAGAGCATACCCAGACGCTAAATGGTAATTTAAAAACTCTTTCAATTTTATAAATTGAAAGAGTTTTTATGTGAAAAATATTAACTTAATAAACAATTTTTTTTCGATTTTTAATTAATGATTACTACCGAACCCACTTTAGAATATATTTATAATTTAATTTCTGAAATTCCTGACCCTGAAATTCCTGTAATCACAATCAAAGATTTAGGAATTTTGAGAGATGTGAAATTTGTTGACAATAAATATGTTGTTACAATTACACCAACTTATACTGCTTGTCCTGCAATGGGAATGATAGAAGACCAGATAAAAGAAATTTTATTTTCTAACGGAATTACAAATGTAAAAGTTGAATTAACTTATTCGCCAACTTGGACAACGGATTGGTTATCTCAAGAAGCAAAATTAAAGTTAAAAAAATACGGAATTGCTCCACCTAATCATTCATCATGTACCAAATTGTTTAGTACAATTGATGTTGTGGTTTGTCCACGTTGCAATTCAAAACATACAGAGCTTATTAGTCGCTTTGGCTCCACAGCATGCAAGGCTTTATATAAATGTGATGATTGTAAAGAAACATTTGATTTATTTAAATGCCATTAAGAAATAATTGTGTAACATTTATCACACAATTCAACCTTTGACTTCATTATCTTTGTACTATAAATTTTTATATTTTTCATTAAAATAGTTAAAGATAAATTAGTATGCTTTTATTTAATATACTTTATTCAATGTTCTTTAATAAGTGTTCGAGATGTCATCAGGGCGATGTATTCGTCTCAAAAAATCCTTATAAATTATCAATGATGTTTAATTTGCATAAAACTTGCAGTCATTGTCATTTAGAATATGAAAGTGAGCCAAGTTTTTTTTATGGTGCATTATATGTTTCTTATGGCATCTCTTCTGGATGGTTTATGATTTGGTATTTTTTAGAATACAAAGTGTTAAATTGGAATACTTTAAATTTTGCTTTATTTGTAATGGGTTTTATTGTTTTAGTTGCGCCTTTAACATTAAGATGGTCGCGGTTAATTTGGCTTAACTTTTTTTATAAATTTAGAAAAGATTATAAAAACAAAGAATTGAAAATTAAAAACACTAATTAAAAAATATAATTATGATAAATTCAATTAAAAATGCCTTAGGCTTCGGACCAAAAGTAGATTATAAAGAATTACTTAAAAAAGGTGCTCAAATTATTGATGTAAGATCTCGTGGAGAATTCGCATCAGGCCATGTAAATGGTAGCATAAATTTGCCACTTAATGAATTAACATCTAGTGCAAATAAAATTAAAAAAAATGTACCATTAATTACATGTTGTGCTAGCGGTATGAGAAGTGCTTCTGGGAAATCTACATTAATATCTATGGGTTATACAGAAGTGCATAACGGAGGCGGTTGGATGAGTTTAAACGGAAAAGTTTAATTTAATGAAAGAACGCTTATTAACAAACTGGACACTTTGGCGTATAACGCGTTTTATTCTATCATTAATATTTATTATTAATGGAGTAATAAAAGTTGATTATATCTTGATTTTAGGCGGTGTGTTTTTACTAGGACATGCTTTGGTGAACTCTTGTGCAACCTGCGCAAGTGGAAATTGTGAAATCCCTCAAAAAAAATAGAATGGAAAAATTTAATCAAATAATAAATTCAGATAAACCCGTTTTGGTTGATTTTTTTGCTGAATGGTGCGGACCATGTAAAACAATGGCTCCAATCTTAAGTGATGTAAAATCAAAAATGGGTGATAAAGCAACTATTATAAAAGTTGATGTAGATAAAAATCAAGATGCTGCTCAGGCTTATCAGGTAAGAAGTGTTCCAACGCTTATCATTTTTAAAAATGGCAAGCCAGTTTGGAAACAATCTGGTGTTGTACAATCGCAAGAGCTAATTCGTTTATTTAATCAATTTCAATAATATGCATTCTTATCTCGTTAATTTAAAATGGAACGAAGGAAGGATTGGTGAAATATCTTCTCCTGAACTTAATTCCAAAATTGAAATTGCAACTCCTCCGCAATTTCCAAAAGGTGTTGATGGTATTTGGTCACCCGAACATTTAT
>CAIYSA010000320.1 GCA_903928655.1 uncultured Bacteroidota bacterium | reverse complement strand
TTTGTTGATTCAATAACAAATAAATAGCCATCAATACTTTTCCATTTTAATCCTTTTAAAAATGGTGCATCTAACTTAGCATCCGAGTGAATGTGTAAATAACCTCCTACTGTTGTTAGGTTTGGTAACTTAGCATCCGAGTGAATGTATAAAGAACCTCCTACTTCTTTTAATAGAGAGTAGTCTGTTACATCTCCTTTTCTAATAATTAAATCTCCTTCGTGTTTCATAGTTTTTAGTTTAGGTTTGTTTATTAGTCTTATTTGTTTAGTGAGTTGTTTCATTTTGAGTTACATTTATTAGTTTTAGCGAGTAGTTAGCGGTAATTATACTTCGACCATTGTATAAGGTCTAAACTCGCCATTTTTATTCAAGCTATCTACCATGTTTTTTGCTTCCTCGTAAGTCCTTCTCCTACCGCTATAATGGTCAGGCATTTCAACACCATCTTTATCAAGTATCTTAAAATAACTACCACTAACAGCACCTACACTCAATTTGTCCAGTAGGTGCTTACTTGTATCTTGTTTGTTGTCAATATTTTGTATCATTTTTGTGTCTTGTTTTTTAGTTAATAAACTGGACAAAGTGCGTGTAGCTGCATCACGTTACCTTGTATAATACCTGTAAATACCATTTTGTTGTTTCCTTGTGTAGTCCGAATTGTGAAACTTTTTATTCGGACTGCAACTTACTAAAAAAATTAATAATAATAATCTCATTTTATATTTTCTTTTAAAAATTTATTTTCCATTTCTAAAGTAATAATTTTACTTAATAACTTTTGCCTTTCCTGAATTACTTTTATTTGACTATTATCAACCATAAATTGGTTATGCCAAAGCTGATGAAATGCGTTTCTTAAATTCTTTAATATTTCAATCTTATCTTCAGCATCATTAAAATTACCTTTTAATGCCTTTTTTCTTGCTTCTAATAGCTTTATTTCCATTTCAGTTATAAGGTATTCAAAACTGCCATAAAGTTTGTAAAATTGCGAATCTGTTAGTATCATATTTAAAATGGATTTTCGTTATAATTAATTGCTTCAGTGAAATCTTTGTTAGGTTGTAATTTATAATCTTCTATTTTTTGGCAACTATAAAGTTGTTGGCTTCCATTATAACAATAATACCTATTCTTTTTCCAGTCCCAAAATATAGATGCTTTGCCTGTTTTTCCAATTCCTTTAGGTTTTGATTTTTGAATTATAATATGTGTTTCATTATCTGCATAAGGTACTCCATTATTATCTTTTAAACAAGTTGGCGCACGATAAACAAGAATCATAGTAAATGCTCTACGCCACCAAGTTCTACCACCTGCCCATTCATTTGCTACTGCTGCTGGTGTGTATCTTGACCCATCAGGTAAAGTTATTGCCTTAACATCTGCAATGTGATTAAGAACTATATCTATTCTGTTATTTGTTTTTGAACTTACACGAACTTGTTTTAAAACATCAGCTAAAAATTTATCTTCACGGCCTACAAACTTTTCAAGTTCTTCTTTAATATCGTTAAAGGGATCGAATGTAGTTGTATCGAATTTAATACCATATTCTTTTTCAGCCTCTTCAACAGTATCATAAAATTCTTTAATAGTAAAATCGTGGTCGTGATTAGCTATTACAAAATGTTCAGATATAAAATATTCAGCATTTAGCTGGTCTTTACCTTCTGCATATTGATATGGTTTTTCAAGGTATTTATGAAGTAATTCAGAATAAATATGTTCTACATTTCCACCTTCGCCACAATATATAAAATGCTTCCAACCATATAGAATTGAAGTATTTATAAGAATTTCAAAACAAAATTCAGTCTTTCCTGAATAAGGCGCACCACCAATAAATATTGGATAACCTTTTTTAAGCATTAATATAGAATCCAATACACTTAAACCACTTGACTTAATATCTTTATGACCTTGTTCAGTAAATGTCTTTAATTCGTTTAATTTGTGTTCTAATTTATAGTATTTCATATTAGTCCGTTTGAATCGTGATTATAAATTTGTTGTTTTTGTTTAGGTTTAAAATTAGTATCGTTATTTTTCCAAGTATTTAATCTTTTTTCTAATCCCCAAGTTTTTTCTAATTCTTGCCTAAATTTAGTATTTGATTTATTTGGCTCAGTCCAATGGTCATAAAATGCTCTAATCATTTCCTTTCCATATTTATCTAAAAAAGGTTTTAGAGTGGAAGCAAATTTTAATTTGCGTTCCTCTATATTATTTTCTATTATATTATCTTCTATTCTATTATGGTTTCGATTAGCTTTTATATTAGGTTTTAATTCGGTTATTGTTTCGGTTATTGTTTCGGTTTTTTTAGGTCTGCCACCCTTACTACCATTACCTTTCTTACTTTCCCAAATTTCCATATTTATACATAAAACTTCAGAAAAAAACTTGTTTTCTTGTATTATAAACAATTCAAATTTAATACAATCCCTAAACCAACTTAAAAATTTTGATTCATCTTTACATCCAATTAAGTCAGCTAACATTTGCAAACTTGAATCATCAGAATCAAAACAATAATTAGATTGGTC
This sequence comes from uncultured Bacteroidota bacterium, assembly GCA_903928655.1. GTDB lineage: Bacteria > Bacteroidota > Bacteroidia > B-17B0 > Aurantibacillaceae > UBA4416. The sequence goes on along the minus strand of CAIYSA010000320.1, from coordinate 5,049 downwards.
TCTTAATATTTCTATTACATCCCAATAAACTCCTTTACCCCAATGACTATAAATGTGAGCCATTTTTCTCATTCTTAAACCTCTACCTGCAGTAGAATCGTGTTTAAACCAATACGCATCTTTTGCCATAATATATGTTAAATAAAAAACCCCTTAAATGTGGGTCAAGCACAAATAAGAGGTTTCGTTATATTCCCCTTGTTTCCGTAGGGATATTTTGATAGTTATTCTTGACCAATAACTTTTTAATCGCAAATTCTAAGAACTTTTACAAAAGTAATAAATATTTTCTATTATACCAATTAAAAAGGAAAATTATCAAAATTATTTTCTACTATCTTTTTAACATTCGTTACATCCTTAACAAATGGCTCTTTAATTACTGCACTAAAATACTTAACACCTTTTGCTGATTCTTTTACCCAAAGTAAAATTTCTTTATCTGCTCCATCAACATTAATAGTTCCTCTATAATCTGGTTGAGTTTCTTTAGACTTATTATTCTTAAAGATTGCTCCTGAATTTAATTTTGTTTCCATTTTTAGTTATTTAATTGTTTGACTTCGTTTTTAATATTCATTTCCAATACAGTAATCAAATTACCGATTATTAATTGCTCTTCTTGACTTCTAATCTTAAGTTGCGTATGAACATCATTAAAATTATCTTTAATAATATCCAGCACTAATTTACGATTAATAGTTTGATTTGTTCTAATTTCCTCGTGTAATTCGATTTCCATAATAGTTAATTTAATTAGTTAAAAATTAAAGGCTCAAATGTCCATTCATCTGACTTTCGGATTGCTCCCACCTATCTTACACCTACCTATATTTATTCTGAATAATTACTTATTCAAGGTGCGTATTAAAATAATTTTGTTTGTTTTTCAGATTCTGTAAATCTATTTTCAGCTTCTTTCATATTTAAAATAGCTTGCTTATAATAACTATCCTTTAATTCAATTCCAATAGCTTTACGACCTAAACTAACTGGACTAAAAACCTCACTACCAACACCCATAAACGGAGTTAAAACGACTTCATTAGGATTTGAATATAATTCTACTATCCTGTCAATTATATCAAGCTGTAAAGGATGTACGTGTTTTTCGTCATCTTCTTCCCGTGAATCTCTAAATGGTAAAATATTATCATTTCTAATATCATCCCAAACACTTGAAGCATATCGTTGCCAAATTATTTGACTTAATTTATTTTTTAAATGGTCATCTCCTTCATTTGTATTATCAGCATATTTTATTTTAATATGTTCCCAATTACCATACTTTTTTTCCATTGCAGGCAATAAAGGTGTTTCTCCATAATATCTTTTGAATCCTAAAGGGTTTTTAACTTTTACTTTATTTTCTCCTATTTTTTTAAAAACTAATAAATAGTCAGGGATTGCTGTAAAGCACATTGTGCTATCCTCTGCAATATTTTTATGCATCAAACTTCTTACCATTGTTCTCATTCTAACCTCTAATGGTTCTTTCCAAATAGTAATACGATTATGTAAATTAAATCCATATTTTTTATGCAAAGCTATTATTTCGTGAGGAAAATCATATAAAATATGAGCAGTTGTATCGGTTAAAATATCTTGACAATGTACAACATTTATACGACCTTTTTTAGTAATTCGTGCCATTTCTTTTATAAGGAATTCATATTGGCTCATAAACTCTTCTTTTGAATTACAGTTACTAAAATCTTTTTCAGAACTTGAATAATTATATAATCCAGCAAATGGAGGTGAATAAACTGATAAATCAATACTTTCATCTTCTAATGTTTTTATAACATCCATACAATCACCATTATAAATGGCGTAATTGTCTTTTATTAATTGGTCTTTTATTTTCATTTTTATAAAAATTTAGGTTTAATTATTTCTTTTGTAAATTCTTTTTTTGATAAATCAACTATTCCATTAATATTAGATTGAATTAATTTATTAAATTCAATAGCTTTATTTGTTTTGTAAAGTAAAGTATCAATAACTCTTTTTTGACCATCCGATAATACTAAATCAACAGTTACATCATTTGTTTGTCCGAACCTCCAAAATCTTCTTATTGATTGATAATATTGCTCATAAGACCACGTAGGAAAATAAACAGTATGATTACAGTGTTGCCAGTTAAGACCAAATGAAGTAATTTTAGGTTTAGTTATAATTCTTTTAATATTACCATTTGCAAAGTTCATTAAAATATCTTCTTTTTTTTCTATTGTCATACCTCCTTTTAATTGAACTGCATCTTTATCTAATTTATCTAATAAATCACCTTCATCATTAAAATTACACCAATATACTGAGGTTTTATCTTTAGTTAATTCTACAGCCTTTTCACATCTTTCTTTGAATGTATTTTTTTGTTCCTCACTAACTTCACTCATTGTTTTAGCTATTCCATTAAACATCATAACCTGCCCATCTATAATCCAATTTTTTTCATTTTTAACATAAATTTTATTTTCGATTAGATTAGGTAATTTATAACGATCATCAGAAAAACCTACATCCGAAGGCTTTTTAATTGAAATTGACCATTGATTTAACCAACTAAAAAACTCATTTTTTGCGTGAGGTTTTAAATACCATTTTGTCCCAATATCCTGAGGCCTTACATTATTTTCATTATTAGCAAAAAATTTAGTAAGCATATCCATATAAGGAAAATATCCTAACATTTCACTTGATGTACCAAATTCAATATAATCATTTGGTGCAGGTGTTGCAGTTGATAAAAATCTATAAGGTATTTTACGAGCAAATGAAGTAATATTACTTTTAATTTTACCATCAAAATTTTTAAGTATTGAACTTTCGTCTAAAATAATACCTACAAAATCTTCACTATTAAAATAATGTAATCTTTCGTAATTGCATATTACTATTTTCTTTGTATGTTTACCATCTTTAGAATATTCAATATCATCAATTCCTAATTTTTCAGCTTCTAAAATAAATTGAAATGCAACTGCTAAAGGAGTTAAAATTAATACTTTTTTATTAGTATGATTAATAATATTTTTAGCAATAGATAACTGAATTAAAGTTTTACCAAGTCCAGTATCAGCAAAAATTGCTATTCGTCCTTTTTGTACTGCCTTTTCAATAATATATTTTTGAAAATCAAAAGCTATATCAGGAATGTAATTAGCCTTAAATCCAAAGTTGCCTATTGAATGTTTTTTGTTTTGAATAAATTCGTTATAATTCATAGTTTATAAATAAAAAATCCTTTCGGGTTCAGAGTTGCGCCTCATCCCCCTAAAGGATTAAATAAGTTATTAATTTTCAATCAGCGCAATGATTGTAATTATTTTGCAATATTAAAGTTTATATTTTAATTACACAAATTTATTTTAAAGAGTATTTAGTCCACCATTTTCGGCTATCCTTGTCATCAATTCGTTTACTTTCTATATTATAGCCATCTTCTCTTAAAGTGAAGATTAAAGCTGATAAACGAGTAATACCATATAATTGAATAGCATCCCAAGTGGTGATTGATTTTCTTTTTTTCAAGTGTCTTTCAACTTGCTTAATTTGGCTTGTTTGTGGTTTCATTTGATTTAGGTTTTAGTTTGTATTATTTATTGTTATTAAAGATTTTAATCGTTTATTTTCTTCCAAAACATCCTGCGAATATGTTTTAGCTTTGTCTACCAAAATATTAGTCAATTCCCATATTTGATTTTCTTGAGGAAAGGTATCAACTAAATCAATTAGTAAACAATAGATTGAATGATGTAAGGCATTTTCTTTCATTTTAAATCTTTTATTTTTTGTTTATAAATCTTAATTTGTTCTTTGATTTCAGGAATAGACATTTCCAAAGCCATATGCCTTGAATTTTCCAAGTATTCAACTTCTTCTAAACCTATCTTTTTAATCAATTTTATGCGATATGCGATAATATTACCTCGTAGATGTGTATTACATTGACTACATTGTTTATGTACGTTATTTTCATTAAAACGATGGTACTGAAATGTAGAAGCAATGTAATGTCCAGCGTGGAACTCTTCAACATCAAATCTGCCACAACTTATACAAGGCAAATCCTTATCTCTTAATCGAATAAAGGTATTAAAAGTAATTTGAAATAATTTAATGTAATCTGAAAATTTTAATAAACTTTCTTTAATTTTAGTTTTTTCTTTTTTCCAATTCATTGCACTTTTATAATCTAAAGCACATTGAGTACAACATATGTACGCAAGTGAACTTCTTGGAGTAAAAAACTCTTTACATTGTTTACATCGTTTTTCTTTTAATACCTTTTTGTTTAATTCCACGAACTTTCTCATTTTTTAAAATAAAATTTATCCTTAATTCTGTATAACTTATCCAAAGATAAGATATTATTCGATTCGTTTATTTTCCTATAACAAAATCCGTTAAATTGCTCATAGAAAAATTGCTCTTCTTCTATCACTTCAGCATCTGTAAGCATTTGTATCATTTGAACTTTTTTAGGTTCTGATTCTGCAACTTTCTCAAGGATCCTTTCGTGCAATTCTTCATCCTTTGTAAATTCAAAAATCTTAAAGCGAAGTTCTAAAGGGAAAGGATATTCAATAATTTCCCCTTCGTGTCCCCATTCTTCGGGTTTAGTAAGATAAAAACATAATCTACCAATATCAGCTTTACAAGCCATCATTTGCATTTGGACCTGTTGAAAATATTTCGTTGGTACTTTGTTAATCTGCTCAATATAGGTATCGGTGTAGAAAGGGCATTTTACATCTGCTGGATTCCCATCAATTATGAAGTCGGGACTTGCGCCACAAAATTCATTAATAGGAATAAAAATATCTAACCATTCAGCAGAAGGATATAAAGGTTTAATAACCTGTTCAAAAGCGTTTAATTGGTTGTTAATTCCGTGCCTTAAAGCTGGTGTATCTAATTGGTCTTTGATTCCTAATGATTGTAAAGCGAGGTCAAGTATGTAAGATTGTGCAGTTTTACCCGAACCTCCTGCAAGTAATTCAGAGATTCGAGATGCTGAAAATTTGGTTTGTATCATTT
>CAIYSA010000319.1 GCA_903928655.1 uncultured Bacteroidota bacterium | reverse complement strand
TTTAAAAGATCCATAATGTTTTCTGAGTCACGTGATGATAAACCCGAAGTAGGTTCATCTACAAAAAGCACAGAAGGCTCTCTTATTAATTCTAACCCAATATTTAAACGTTTACGTTGTCCGCCCGAAATTGTTTTTTCTAATGGTGAACCAACTTTTAATTCTTTAGTTTCTGTTAAACCTAAATCAGCTAATAACGAATGACATTTTTTTGCAATTGTCTCATCATCTAGATTACCAAAGCATAATTTGGCATTATAAAATAAGTTTTGATAAACTGTTAATTCTTCAATTAATAAATCGTCTTGCGTAACATGCCCAATAACGCCTGCAATAGATTTAGGGTCTTTATGAATATTTTTCCCGTTAATTAAAACTTCACCACTGCTAGGAATTTCAAAACCATTTAAAACATTTAACAAAGTCGATTTCCCAGCTCCAGAGCCTCCCATAATACCTATTAATTTTCCGCTTTCTTCACGAATATTAATATTTCTTAATCCTAATTTTCCGCTTTTAAATTTGTAATCAATATTTTTGGCTTCAAACGAAATACGAGCTTTGCTGCTATCTTCTAAAAAGCGTCCAATAATATCGCTGTAATAAATTGGTGTTAATCTAGAACTTCTTAATGATGAGCCTGGTGTTAAAATATGAACTCTTCCTTTCGAAATACCTTGGCCGTTTAATTGTATTTCAAACTTTCCATAAATACGCAAAGCATACATTCCAACACTGGCAATAGAAATTACTCTAATATCATTAGTTAGGGTTTCGCAGTAGATATGTTTACAGTTATTTTCATAACCATTTTCCTTGTTATTTATTACAAGAATATTTGGGGCGTTTGGTATTTTTTCTGCAGTATCTTCAACAAATGCTCTAAGTTGATTATATTCTTCTACAGAAATGTTAAAGGTTTCAGCAACTGTGATAACAAATTCATTTTCTTGTTCAGAGATTTCGTCAGATGAATGAATAAATTCTAATAATCGAATAAGTACAATTACTTTTTGAGGTTGCTCTAGTTCTTTATTAATTTGAGTACAGATTCTTAAAACCTTTACTGAGTTTAATGAAGTACGTTTTGCGGAACCATCTTTTTTCTTTGAACTTGCATGTTGAACCTCAATAAATTCATCAAAAATCCCTAAATATTTTTCAACCTGCTCCTTATTTAATTGTTGTTTTAAAAAAGACTCAACAATTAAACGTCCAATATTACTAATTCCATCAACTTTTGCGATGATGGAAAACATTTGCATTAGGGCACGAAGTATTCGTTCGCTCATATATTTTTATTTAAAAATTTCTAATTATCTTGAATAGGAAATATACAAATTATTAACTATTTTACAAATAGAACTCAAATATTTTATAAAAGAGTTAATTTTACATTAAACAATGGATATTTCTCTCATAAACCTTAGCCCTGCCCAACTTGCTGCCAAGTGTATAAATCAAACCAATCGGTCAATTTTTTTAACAGGAAAAGCAGGTACAGGCAAAACTACTTTTTTAAGAAGCGTGATAGAACATACCCATAAAACTGCAATTATTGTTGCGCCTACTGGTATTGCTGCAATTAATGCAGGTGGAGTTACTATTCACTCACAATTTCAGTTACCATTTGGCATGTTTGTGCCTGATAATAATGCACAATCTAATAATTCGTATGTAAAAGTAAATACTCCAATTTCTGTAGTTAAGGGAATGCAAATGGCTGATCGAAAACGAAAATTACTACGAGAAGTAGAGCTTGTTATTATTGATGAAGTGAGCATGCTTCGCGCAGATTTATTGGATGGGA
>CAIYSA010000318.1 GCA_903928655.1 uncultured Bacteroidota bacterium | reverse complement strand
GACCTGATAATCTTTCTAAAACACCACATGTTATTATTTTAATAAGCGTAAATAAAGGAAAAAAAGTTAGAATAAAGGATTTAAATATTGAAGGAAATACAGTTGTTAAAAGTTGGAAATTACGCCTTAAAATGAAAGACAGTAAACCATTTCGTTTATACAATCCATTTAATTCCGGTAAATATTTAGAAGATAATATAGAAAAAGACTTACCTACGATTATTGCAAAATATAATACTAAAGGTTATAGAGATGCACGAATTATTAAAGACACTGTATATTTTGTAAAGAAAAATAGAGTAAATATTGATGTTAAAATTGATGAAGGACATAAATTTTATTTTGGTAAAATTAATTGGCTTGGAAATGCAAAATACCGCAGTGGGCAATTAGATACTATATTAAATATTAAAGAGGGCGAGGTTTTTGACCAAACAGAGCTTGATCAAAAATTATTTATGAATCCTACTGGTTATGATATTTCTTCATTGTATATGGATGACGGATATTTGTTTTTTAATGTAACTCCACAAGAAGTAAATGTTCATAATGATACAATCGATATTGATATTCATATGTATGAAGGCAAACAGGCAACGATTAATAAAGTAACAGTTATGGGTAATTCAAAAACCAATGACCATGTAATTTATAGAGAAATTCGTACAAGACCAGGCCAATTATTTAGAAGGTCAGATATTATTCGTACTCAACGAGAATTAAGTCAGCTAGGGTATTTTGATCCAGAAAAATTAGGCGTTACTCCAACGCCAAATCCAGCAGACGGAACTGTTGATATTGAATATCGCGTTGAAGAAAAACCATCTGATCAAGTTGAACTTTCAGGAGGCTGGGGTGGTGGCCGTGTTGTTGGAACGTTGGGCTTAACATTCAATAATTTTTCGATGAAAAATATTTTTAATCCATCTTCTTGGAGCCCACTTCCAACTGGTGATGGCCAAAAATTTAGTATTCGCGCTCAAACAAATGGTATTTATTATCAATCTTATAATCTTTCATTTACTGAACCATGGCTTGGGGGTAAAAAACCAAATTCATTAAGTGTTTCAGCTTTTCATTCACGTTTTAATCAAACTGGTGAAAAAAAATATTCGACTGATGCTGAAGGAAATAAAATTAATAATCCAAATAGAAGTACTATGTTTATCACTGGTGGTTCAGTGGGTTTTGGTAAACGTTTAAAAAAGCCAGATGATTATTTCTCTTTATATACAGAGGCAAGTTATCAATATTATGAATTGCAAAATTATTCATATTTTATTTTAGCAAATGGTTATGCAAATGATTTTAATGCTAAAATACATTTAACTCGTAATAGTATTGATGCCCCAATTTTCCCAAAAAACGGATCTAATTTTTCATTATTAGGCCAATTTACGCCACCTTACTCATTATTTAATGGGATAAATTATGAGACCTCTTCTGCAGCTAGTCGTTACAAATTTATTGAATACCAAAAATATAAATTTACAGCAGAGTGGTATACTCAATTAACTAATAATAAAGCTGGCGAAGGAAAAGAAGCTCGTAATTTAGTTCTTCGTACAAAAATTGGATATGGTATTTTAGGAATGTATAATAAAAAGGTTGGGGTTTCTCCTTTCGAAAGATATTATATGGGTGGAAGTGGTTTAAGTGGTTTTCAAAATTTCGTGGCTCGAGAAATTATTGGTTTAAGAGGTTACCAAGATAATTCACTTTCGAGTTCACAAGGTGATCCAATATGTGCAAGATATACAATGGAATTGCGTTACCCAATTTCTTTAAATCCACAGGCTACTATTTTTATTTTAGGCTTTGCTGAAGCTGGAAATACGTGGGCAAAGTATAAAGATTTTAATCCTTTTCAAGTGAAAAGAAGTGCTGGTTTTGGATTACGTGTGTTTTTGCCTATGTTTGGATTGTTGGGCTTAGATTACGGTTGGGGCTTCGATAATATACCTGGGAATGCATCTTCAGGTAATGGTAAAGGACAGTTTCATTTTACATTAGGAGCGCAATTAGGCGAATTATAATATTAAAAAAATGTTAATTTGTAAAATATATGTAACTTGGCACACGTTATGATTTAACAAATAATTAATTATAAAAAAAATGAAAAAAATATTTTTAACAGCTTTAGTAATCGTTTTCTCAACTACGATTTCTTTCTCACAAAAAATTGGATATGTAGATAGTGACTATATTTTATCTAAAATCCCTGAATATAAAGCAGCACAATCAGAAATGGATAAAACATCTGTTGACTGGCAAAAAGAGATAGAAGCTAAATACAGCGAAATTGATAAACTTTATAAAATATACCAAGCAGAATCTGTATTGTTAACTGATGATATGAAAAAGAAACGTGAGAATGAAATAATTAACAAAGAAAAAGAAGTTAAGGAATTGCAAAAGTCACGTTTTGGTGTAGATGGAGAATTATTTAAAAAACGTATGGAACTTGTAAAACCTATTCAAGATAAAGTGTATAGTGCAGTTAAGCAAGTTGCTGAACGTAGTGGATTAGCTTTTATTTTTGACAAAGCTGGACAAATTTCGATGTTGTACACTAATAATAAATATGATAAAAGTGAAGATGTTTTGACTTTTATGGGCTACAATAAAAAATAATTAATAGAAAAACAAAAAACAAACAAAAAATGAAAAGAATAGTAAAATCGTTAGCAGTAGTTGTATTAACCATAGGTTCTTTAACAGTTGCTCAAGCTCAAAAAGTTGCACATATTAGTGTTGACTCATTAATTAGTATTATGCCAGAAAGCAAAACTGCAGAAGGTTTAGTAATTAAACATCAAAAAGAGTTAGAAACTCAAGTTGGTAGTATGCAAACTGAATTACAAGCAAAATATGAAAAATACATGGCTGAAGGATCTACTTATTCTGAAATCATTAAAGCTTCAAAAGAAAAAGAATTGCAAGATTTAAAAAACAGAGTAGATGAATTTACTGCTCAAGCTCGTCAGGATTTGCAAAACAAACAACAAGAATTATCTCGCCCTATTTATGAAAAAGCTCGTAAAGCAATTGAATTAGTAGCAAAAGAAAATAGTTACAAGTATGTATTAGATACAAGTACTGGAGTTGTTATTTATAGCGAGCCAACTGATGATATTTTACAATTAGTAAAAAAGAAATTAGATACAATGCCAGCTGCAATCATACCAGGCGCAGCAGTTAAATCAGTGCCACCAAATGCAGGAGGAACTGCAAAGCCAACTCCAAAAGCTCCAACTAAATAGTAGAAATAATTAATATTATGTCCCAATAACATTTGTTATTGGGACTTTTTTATTTGGCAAAAATTGTAATGGAAAATTATTGAGAAATCATTTTCTGGGCTTGGAATGCGCCTTCAAAATATTACGAATAATAATTTAGTCCTGTGATGAATTGACAATTATTAATTGACGATGATTCACTTTTAATTTGGCTTCATTTAATGTAATAGAATTCCCCCTATTACATCATTTATATTTACTCTATTCTTCTTTATTTCTTTAATTATTTTACAAGAAATTTTAGTAATTGAAGAGTATTAAATTAGAAACAAATAGTTTCACGTTTAGTCAATACCTTTCACTCAATAATATTCCTGTTTATAGCTAAATTTAACCATAAAAAAAACCCCAACATTTGTTGAGGTTTTTTTGGTTATAAAAGTGTTTGCTTATTGAGCAATCATTTTTTTAGTCATTACATTACCATCTACATTTAAAGAATAGTAATATACTCCAGCAGCATAAGAACCGATGTTTACAGTATGAATTCCCGCAGAGTTAGATGCTGTTTCAGTAGAAATAACTCTTCCCATTACGTCAGTAACTGTAAATAAAACAGATTTAGCATCTTTAACTAATTGGTAGCTAATTGCAGAACCATTAGTGAAAGGATTAGGTACATTTTGACCTAACGCAAAACCATTTTTCTCTAATTCATTTACACCAATTGTTTCAGTTAATCGGTAAGAAATTAAATGATGTTCAAATCCAAAAGGAGCAGTATACGCATAAGAAGGAATAAATAATCCATTCCAAGAAGCTGCCATGTTATATCTAACATCTTGAGTTACAATAGAAGAATTGTTCCAATCACAAGCCGCACTTCCAGAATTACAATCGTAGAAAGTTGGGTAAGTTCCAGCTCCTTTTTCTTCAACAGATGCAAAGAAAAATGCATTTGCTACAGCATCAATATGAGTTCCAATAGTATAAGAATATCCTGGTTTAAATTGAACATCAGTAACTAATAATTTACTAGATGGAACAACAAATGGAGTTGGTAATTTGAATCTTTTTTCAGCATAAGTAGCTTCAGAACTATCAGCTTTAGTTAAAAGAATTTTAAATTTGTAAGTGCCAGTTGCACTAACTGTATTAACAGCTTGAGCATATTTAATTGCTTTAAAAGATAAAGTGTCAGTTCCGTAATTAGCAGCGGTTGTACCAGTAAAATAATACCCACCTAAATTAGCAGCGGTACTATTGTTGAATACAGTAAAAATTAAAGTATCAACAATTGCTGGATTTGGATGCTTTTTTGTATAAGCATAAACAATTGACATTGAATCTAAAACATAAGCATGGTTTACTGCTGCAAAAGATGTAAGTGGACTAGCCGCAAAAGGAACTCCTTTAATGTCTAGAATATCACCTAAATGGTGAATCCAACATGGAGCAAATGTACCAGCTCCAAATTCGCCATATCCTAATGAATCTGGAAATAAATAATTTGAATTTAAATCAGAAACTCCACCGTTAAGAACGTCAATAGCATCGCCATAATTAAACCAGCCACCTGTTACAGCAGATGTTTTAGCAAATAAATTTTTGTTAGCGCCAAACTTTGCCATATCAAAACTTAAAGTTTTAGTTAGTTTTCGGTCAGCGTATGTTTTTGGTTGTGTGGCCATTTGTGCAAATGACGATGCTACGATACCAACTGTAGCAATGATTGTGTAAATGTTTTTCATGTTCGAAATTTTATTAATTAGTTATTTAAATCAAAAATAATGATTTAAATTTAAATAAATAACAAAATGATAGCTTTTTTTTAATGTTTAACAAATTATTTGTGTTAACTGTTTTTTTGAGATTTAGTAATAATTTTTGGCTAACGATTGTTATATTTGAATAATGCAAGTTAACCAAATAAAGCAACTGGTAAAATTCAGTGAAGTAGATTCATTACATGTAGTTTGGCATGGACATTATGTTCGCTATTTTGAAGATGGGCGAGAAGCTTTTGGGAAAGAATATAGCCTTGGCTATTTGGATATTTATCAATATGGATTTGCAGTTCCCTTAATTGATTTAGAAGTTAAATTTAAGCGTATTTTAGAATATGGTGATACAGCAATTATTGAGACAAAGTTTATAAATTCTCCTGCTGCTAAACTTATATTTGAATATACTATAAGAAGCGAGAAACATGGATTTATTGTATGTACTGGTAAAAGTACACAGGTTTTTATGATACCTCAAACAAAAGAGCTATATATTACTATTCCTCCTTTTTTTGAAGAATGGAAGAAAAAATGGTTAGGCGTCAATAATTTATAGAATTAATGAATGTAATTTTTTAAAAACCTTTATCAAATGTATATATTATTATTCTTACTAATTTTTCCTTTTATTAGTTTTTCTCAAACATTTAGGTTGGTTAAAGATACGCTTGTATTGAAACTAAAAGTTGAAAATATGAGTAAGGCATTAAATTCAATAGATGCCGATTTTGTTCAAGAAAAAAACTT
>CAIYSA010000317.1 GCA_903928655.1 uncultured Bacteroidota bacterium | reverse complement strand
TTCAACAGAATTTAATATAATGACACCTTTCTTGATAGCAAGTTTTAATAAGTGTTGCATCATTTTACCAGTATCAATTTGCCCTTCTTTGGTATTATTTATTATACCTTTAATGGATTTAAATCCGAAATTTTTTATTTTTTTTGATTCAATTAAATAGGTTTGTTTTTGTTTTGTAAACTTAAAAAGTACTTTATTTAAACTGTTAATTTTATCCGAACATTCCTTAAATTTTTCAGTATCATCAAATAATTCATAGCCTCCATAATTTTTAAAATCTATATTTTTGTCACCTAATCTTTTACGTAAAATTTCAAGACCTTTTATTCTCATTTCAACAGTTTCCAAAACCTGATTTTCTGATGAGTTTTTAATATCAGAAATTAGTTCGCTTACACTGCCAAAGCATGCAAATCCTGCATTTTTTGTACTAGCACCAGTTGGAAAAATTCCTCTCTCTAATATAACTACTTTCCCGTTTTTGTTAATTTCTAAGTAAGAAATCGCTGCATTTAAACCAACGATACCACTTCCAATAATTACTACGTCTATATTTTTTAAATAGGATTGAATTTCCCAAAAACTATGGTTTAAAATGTTATTATCTTTTAGCATTGTTTTCGTTCTATTTTTATGGAATTTTGTTTAAATTTAAACCTTAATACAAAAATACATTTTGTTTAGAATGAAACATATACTTTTCATATTTAGTTTAATTTTAGGTTTTTCCTTTACAGGATTTTCTCAAGATTGGACACTTCCAATAACAGGAAAAGTTGAAAAAAACGGAAAAAAACTTCAAGGGGCGATTGTTACTCTAATGCAAGGGTCAAAACAAATTGCTCAAACCATGACTGGTGATGATGGCGCTTTTAGGTTCGAAATCCCTCCAAATGGAGATTTTATGATTTTAATTACGAAACCTGGACATTGTACTAAAAAAATTCAAGTTTCAACTAGAGGTGTACCTCCAGATGATAAAAGTACTAAAAGATATGATATTGCTGGAGTTTCCTTATTTGAGCCTTCCCCTGGGATAGATTATTCTGTTTTAAATCAACCATTGGTGAAAATCCAATATAACTCCGTTAAGCAAATATTTGATTATGATGAAGCTTATTTAAGTCAATCAATTGCTGCTTTAGATAAATTAAAGCAGCTTGAAAATGATGCTATTAACAAGCAAAAAGAGTTAGAAGCAAATTATCAATCTGCTATAAAAACAGCAGACAAAGCATTTCAAAAAAAGGATTGGAATACAGCTAAATCATCTTATAGTAAGGCTTCTTTGATTAAACCCCTTGAAAATTATCCAAGAGACCAATTAAATCAAATTGAGATTATAATTAAAGATCAAGAAGCGTTAAATAAAAAAGCGGAAACAGATAAGGCTGTTGCCGCAAAGGCATTAGCTGATAAAGCATTAGCTGATAAAGTCGCCGGGGATAAAGCAATAGCTGATAAAGCCGCATCAGAAAAAGCGCTTGCCGACAAAGCTAAATCTGATAAAGCACTAGCTGATAAAGCCGCAGCGGATAAATTAGCATCAGACAAAGCTAAGGCGGATAAAGCAATGGCAGACAAAGCAGCAGCTGATAAATTAGCATCAGATAAAGCGCTTGCCGACAAAGCCAAAGCGGATAAAGCATTAGCTGATAAAGCAGCATCAGATAAATTAGCAGCTGATAAATTAGCATCAGACAAAGCAATGGCAGATAAAGCCAAAGCGGATAAAGCATTAGCTGATAAAGCAGCATCA
>CAIYSA010000316.1 GCA_903928655.1 uncultured Bacteroidota bacterium | reverse complement strand
AGTTTACTTTAGTAAATGAGCATTTTTTTTGCGAGCTCAACGAAGAAATTGACGATTTCTTGCAAAGACAAAATAGAAAAAACGTATTCAATATATTGGTATAATTGCTTACTTTTACTCGAATTATTTAAAAATAAACTAAATTTTATATGCCACATATTTCAAATAAGGCCATCGAAATGCCATCATCTCCAATTCGTAAACTTGTACCATTTGCTGAGGATGCAAAAAAAAGAGGAACTAAAATTTACCATTTAAACATTGGGCAACCTGATATTGAAACACCTGAATCATTTTTAAATGCTGTTAAAACAGCTGATTTTAAAGTTCTAGAATACAGCCACAGTGCAGGAAATGAAAGCTACCGTAAAAAATTATGTAATTACTACAAAGGCTATAATATTAATATTAATTCAAACGAAATCATTATTACGTGTGGTGGTTCAGAGGCAATTGAAATTACCATGAAAACGTGTTTCAATGTTGGTGATGAAGTCATTATACCTGAACCTTTTTACGCTAATTACAATGGCTTTGCAAAAGCTGCTGATGTAACTGTAGTTCCGGTGCGCAGTTTTATTGAAACTGGTTTTGCTTTACCTCCAATTTCCGAATTCGAAAAATTAATTACTCCTAAAACAAAGGGTATTATGATTTGTAATCCTGGAAACCCAACAGGATATTTATATACAAAAGAGGAATTGTTAGCATTACGCGACTTAGTAAAAAAACACGATCTATTTTTATTAAGCGATGAAGTATACCGTGAGTTTTGTTACGATGGTAAAGAATATGTATCCGTAATGCATTTAGAAGGGATTGAAAATAATGTTATTTTATTAGATTCAATTTCTAAAAGATACAGTGCTTGTGGTGCTCGTATTGGAGCAATGATTAGCAAAAATAAAGAAGTTATGGCTGCTGCAATGAAATTTGCTCAAGCTCGTTTATCGCCACCAAGCTACGGACAAATAGGTGCAGAAGCAGCTTTAGATACTCCACAATCTTATTTTGATGGCGTAAAAACAGAATATATTGCGCGTAGAGATTTTGTTATTGAAGAAATAAATAAAATTGACGGCGTATTTTGTCCGAAACCAAGTGGTGCATTTTATTGCATTGCTCGTTTACCAATTGATAATGCCGACAAATTTTGCCAATGGTTGTTAGAAGAGTTTAGTTTTAATGGACAAACAGTAATGATGGCACCAGCAACAGGTTTTTATTCAACACCAGGTGCAGGAATTAACGAAGTGCGTTTAGCTTATGTGTTAAATAAAGAAGATTTAAAAAATGCACTTATTTGTTTGAAAGAAGCACTAAAAGTATATCCAGGAAAAACAAATTAATTCAAATTTATAATGACAGCATGGCGTAATTGTCAGTAGTTTTTGTATTGGTATGTTTTTAGAGGATTATTAATTAATGAATCCATTTCCTTATAACGAATTAAAGAAAATTATACTTCTCCCTACTCTATTAGTTGTTTTATGTTGGGCTATTTATGGTGTAAATTATGCTTTTGATTTAGACTTATATCAATTTGGAATTTCACCCCGAAAAGTTGATGGATTAATTGGAATATTAGTTGCTCCTATTCTTCATATTGAACTTAACCATATTTTAAGTAACTCACTTCCACTTTTTATATTAAGCATGATGCTTTTTTATTTTTACAAGCCTATTGCGTTGCCAGTATTTTTTTGGATTTATTTTATTAGTGGAATTTGGCTTTGGGTTGGTGGACGCAATAATGACATTACACCCTTTTACCATTTCGGAGCTAGTATTTTAATTTATGGATTTTCTACATTTTTATTTTTTAGTGGCGTATTCCGAAAACATAAACAACTCATGGTTGTATCAGCCATCGTTGTTTTTTTATATGGCAGTTTAACCTGGGGAATTTTTCCAGGAGCAGATTCCATTTCATGGGAAGGTCATTTATTTGGGGCGCTTTCAGGAATATTAGTTGCCTATTTTTACAAAAAAGATGGTCCACAAAAAGTTGAATACCACTGGAAAGATGATGATGAAACCGATATTGATTATATGCAAACAGAAGAATTAATACAAGCTGATGCGCCAATAAATGAAGGAGAAGACATTCCTAATTCAAATCCATTTCCAATAAATTATGTTTACCACTTTAAGGAAAAAGAGAAAGAATAGTTTTTAAATGATGAGGGCGTTGCCTTCGGCCAGGCTTTCCATTACAATCTTTTTTCGTTCCTCAAAAAGGATTTTCACTACAATCCTTAACGCGATACTTTAAATTTATTTGAGTCTTCTAATAAAGTATATAATTCAAAAGTTAGAGTTTATTTTGAATAAACAAATCATACGTTGGTAATTGTGCGGCTGCTTTTGCCAAATCGGTGCGAAATCCTAATTTTTCTGGTGGAGAAGCGAAGATTGTGTGAAGAAAAATGGATTTGGCGATTTGGCTTGACTTTTTTTGTTACTTTTTTTCGTCAAGGAAAAAAAGTAAAGGAAAAACTATTTATATTTATTTAATCTTCAATTTTCCTTTACGCCATGCATCAATAAACTGAGCCCAAGCAACAGGATTTAATAAACTAACACTTGGATATTGACCCGCCTGATATAATCGCGTGTATTGTTGTTGCATTCTTACTTTGTAATTTGAAGCAGCATCCATTGTTCCACCTCTAATTGAAGAACGTACATCATCATTATCCATGTTTTTGGCTGCACGTTCAATATCTGTATCCGTTAAATCTAAATCTAAAATAGCACGCTTAAATTGCTCTTTACTTGGCCAAGGAAATACATTTACTGTTGGTAATTGAATGGTATCCTTTGTTAAAATCTGTATGATAGAATAATGTTTACCTGTTAAGGTATCTGATAAATTATAAACTTTGTTTTTATGATTAACTGAAAAAAATTGCATTTCATCACCTGCCCTTGCAACAATAGTAAAAAAACCATAAAAATCACTTACTGTGCCCGAACGAGTACCTTTTAACATAATAGAAACAAAAGGTAATGGCTGCAAACTGTCATCCAAAACAACACCAGAAACTTGAATGTATTTTTCGTTATGCTGAGTCTTATCTCTTGGGTTTTGACCAAAAGCAACTATTGAAGAAAGTATGATGATTAATAAGCAACTATTTTTCATATAAAAATTCATTTTAAACAAACTTACAGCTTATTTTTTTTAAAAATGCCATTTAAACATAAATTAACAAGCAAAATATGATGATTGAACTCTTTTATTAATATGAGAAACATCATATTCATTAATAAAATTAATGTTACTTTTTCAAACGCTTTTTGTAAATTAGGCTTCTTAAAAAAACAAAAAATATTATGGAATTCAGAATCGAAACAGATACAATGGGCGAGGTAAAAGTACCAGCTCATGTTTATTGGGGTGCTCAAACAGAACGTTCTCGCAATAATTTTAAAATTGGACCTGAAGCTAGTATGCCAAAGGAAATTATTTATGCTTTTGCATACTTAAAAAAAGCTGCAGCATTAGCTAATTGCGAGTTAGGAGTTTTAACCAAAGAAAAAAGTGATTTAATAGGCAAAGTTTGTGATGAAATTTTAGAAAAAAAATTGGATGATCAATTTCCTTTAGTTATTTGGCAAACAGGTTCAGGAACACAAAGTAATATGAATGCGAATGAAGTAATTGCTTATCGTGCTCACGTAATGAATGGTGGTAAATTAACTGATGAACCAAAAGTTTTACATCCAAATGATGATGTTAATAAATCTCAAAGTAGTAATGATACTTACCCAACAGCGATGCATATTGCTGCTTATAAACAAGTAGTTGAAATTACAATTCCAGGCATGGAAAAATTACGCGATTCTTTAGACAGAAAAGCGAAAGAATTTGCAAATATTATTAAAACAGGACGTACCCATTTTATGGATGCAACGCCATTGTCTTTAGGACAAGAATTTAGTGGATACGTTCAGCAAATAACCATGAGCATTCGTACTTTAAAAAATGCTTTAGAAGCAGTTAAAGAATTAGCACTTGGTGGAACAGCAGTTGGTACGGGTTTAAATACTCCAAAAGGTTATGATGTATTAGTTGCGAAAAAAATTGCAGAATTAACAGGCTTACCATTTGTAACTGCACCAAATAAATTTGAAGCATTAGCAGCACATGATGCCATGGTTGAATTAAGTGGAGCTTTAAAACGAAGTGCAGTTGCTTTAATGAAAATAGCTAACGACGTTCGTATGTTATCTTCTGGACCACGCTGTGGCATTGGCGAATTAGTGATACCGGATAACGAACCAGGGTCTTCTATTATGCCAGGAAAAGTAAATCCAACTCAACCAGAAGCATTAACTATGGTATGTGCTCAGGTTATGGGTAACGATGTTGCTGTAACTATTGGAGGTAGCATGGGACATTTTGAATTAAATGTTTTTAAACCAGTTATTGCTTATAATGTTTTACAATCAGCTCGATTAATTGGAGATGCTTGTGTTTCATTTACAGAAAAATGTAGTGATGGTATTACTGCAAATTTACCTGAAATTAAAAAACATTTAGAAAATTCATTAATGTTAGTGACTGCATTAAACACTCATATTGGTTACGAAAAATCTGCTAAGATTGCTAAAACAGCTCACAAAGGAAACAAAACTTTGCGTGAAGCGGCAATTGAATTAGGTTATGTTACCAACGAACAATTT
>CAIYSA010000315.1 GCA_903928655.1 uncultured Bacteroidota bacterium | reverse complement strand
TCGGCAACGTCATTATTAATATTTACTAAAGCAGTTGGTTCAATAAATATGGTTTTTCCTGTTTCACTTTTGCTATGCACAAAACCTGTTACTTCACCTTTATTTTCAGCTAAAACAGCAAGTGTGCGTCTGCCATTAAAATAGCTTTCTTCGTTCTCTCTTAAGAAACCTAATTTTTTTAATTCGTTGGCATATCGGTTAAATTTTATATCACTTTCTTTTCTTTTTTCACGAAGATCATTTCTAATTTTTTGTAATTCTTTTGATGCATTATCTTTTACTTTCATCTCAAAATCAATGATTGCATCTATTTCTTTTGTTATGAATTTATTATCATCAATTCCAGAAACGAGTTCAGTTAAAAAAGGTAAATTTGTTTTGTTAGTTTTAAAAAATCGGATGAGTGTATTTGCAATTTCGGTTGTTTGTTTTAATAAAAAAAATTGCTCTTCAATAAGCATGCTTCCTTCTAATGATAGGAGTGTAACTTCTTTTTTAAAATCTTCAAATTGTAAACTTGGAAAAAAACTATTGTTAGAAATAATAGTATTTAATTCAGAAACACGGTTTAGTTCTATTATTAAATCTTCGGTATTTGGAATTACAGAAATCTGCAAGGCTTTTTGCTTAGCTTTATCACTATGAGCAAATAAACTTATCTCATTTTTTATTTTATGAAAATCTAACAAGTTTAGAGCCTCAGTGTCAATTACGGTCATTATTTATAATTAAAATATTTAGTTAAAAAAAGCAATATAAAGTTTTGCAAACTAAAAAATTACTTTATTTTTGATAGGTATAAAATTAAACATTAAAACAAAAGCCAATACTAAAGGTTTAAAAAAGAAAAAATGAAAAACGCGATTATTACTAAATTAGAAGAAATGCTCGGCTCAACCGACATTAGTGCTGTTGCTCACCAAATGCGCGCTCTGCAGAAAGAGTATCAAACATTATGGACTTCAGAATTTGAAACTGCTAAACAAGAATTTGTTGATGAAGGCGGAAAAGCAAAAGAATTTGAATATGCCAAACACCCAGATGACGTCACTATTTCTAAATTATTTGAAAAAATTGAAGCCAAGAAAAAAGAAGAGGATGGTAAAATTGCTGTCGAACAAGGTAAAAACTTAGCAATTCGTAAAGAAATAGTTGCAAAAATTAATGATTTAAGTCAGGTTAGCGACAATATTGGAGCTGCCATTAAAAAATTAGTTGAGTTACAAAAGCAATGGAAAGAAACTGGAGCTGTTTCAACACATAAATACAAAGAGATTCAAGCAGATTATAGTAAGGCAATTGAGGAATTTAATTATAAATTAAGTTTATCAAAACAATTACAAGAGCATGATTTAAAACGTAACTACGAATTAAAAACTGAATTGCTTGAAAAAATAAAAGGAATAAAAAATCAAACAAATATTAAAGAAGCTGAACGCTTAATTAAAATTTACCGTAACGATTGGGAAGATATTGGGCCTGTACCAAATGGTAAATGGGATGAATTAAAAGGAGCCTATCGTTTAGCAATTGATGAGGCTTATTCAACCTTAAAAGCACATTACAACAGTGTTGAAGAAGAAAAAGATGCTAACCTAGAAAAGAAAAATTCGCTGTTAGAAAAAATAAAAGAAATTATTGCAAAAGCAGAAACGGCAAACGGACAAGCTTGGAATAATTTAACAACTGAATTAACAGCTATTCAAGCTGAATGGAAAATTATTGGAAGAGCAAATGCAAAAGAAAACGATAAAGCATGGTCAGAATTCAGAGCTTTATGTGATTCTTTTTTTGAAAAAAAGAAAGCGTTTTTTAATGTGATGCACGAAAAACTTGGAGGCATTAAAGCTCAAAAACAAGAATTAATTGCAAAAGTAAATGCTGTAAAAGATAGCACAGATTGGCAAAAGACAGGTTTAGTGATTATTAAAATTCAGGATGCATGGAAAAAAATTCCACATGCTGGTGGTGATGAAACTAAATTATTTAATAGTTTCCGTACTGTATGCAATCATTTTTTTGATGCTAAAAAAGCGCACTTCGGAGCAGTTGATGCAAGTTTTGATGCAAATTTAGTTGCTAAAGAAGCTTTATTGGCTAAGTTATTAGAGTTTAATTTATCAGAAGATACAAGTGCAAATCATGCGGCCTTAAAGCAATTTTCGTTAGATTGGAATGCTGCAGGAATGGTTCCTATGAAAGATAAGAAAAGAATCAATGATGCATTTTACAATAAGTTGGATGAATTGTATGATAAAATGAACGTGAGTGTTTCTGATAAACTATTAATGCAGTTTAAATCAAAAATTGAACGTTTTGTTAATGGCGAAAATCCAGAAGTTGCTTTAAATAAAGAAGCAGACTTTTTGAAAAAGCAAATTGATGAAATTAATGGTCGTGTAAAAACGTATGATAATAATTTAGGGTTCTTTAAATCAAGTAGTAAAGGAGTTAATCCATTTATGAAAGAAATAGAGGATAAAATAAATGTTGAAAAGCAAAAAATTGCGGAATTTAACGATAAACGTAAAATGGTTATTGTTGAATTAAATAAATTGCGCGCAGTTGAAGTAGAAAAATAAATTGAGTTAGATTTTAATTAAACCTTAAGAAGCTACCTTTATAATTGGTAGCTTTTTTTATAATAAAAAATATGAACGTAGAAATTTGGAGTGATGTAATGTGTCCGTTTTGTTATATCGGCAAACGAAAATTCGAAAAAGCGTTAGAGCAATTTCCACATAAAGATGACATAATAATTATTTGGAAAAGTTTTCAATTAGATCCAAGTACAGTAACAGATCCTAGTTTAAATACCATTGAAAATTTAAGATTAAAAAAAGGTTGGTCGAAAGAGCAATCTGCTGAAACCATTGCTCAGGTTGCAGATATTGCCAAGCAAGTTGGGTTAGATTTTAATTTTGATAAAGCGGTTGTTGCTAATTCGTTTGATGCACATCGTTTATCTCACTTAGCTAAAAAATATAATTTGCAAAATGAATTGGAAGAGAAATTATTTTCTGCCTATTTTACGGAAGGGAAAAATACGGCTGATTATGAAACTCTTTTAAAAATAGCCTTGGAAATAGGCATGGATAGAGAAGAGGTGAGCGAAGTGTTAAAAGGAAATACATTTACAAATGAAGTTCATCAAGATGTTGAACAGGCTCAGCAAATAGGAGTAAGAGGCGTTCCATTTTTTGTTTTAAATCAAAAGTATGCCATTTCAGGTGCTCAGGAATCCGATACGTTTTTACAAGCATTACATAAAGCTTATGATGAAACTAAACTAGTTGATTTAGCAGATAATGATTCAGCTGTTTGTGGGCCAGAAGGATGTGAGATATAGCAAGTAATTAGCCTTTCCAAAAAGCTTAATCGTATATTTAAGCTTTATTATTTATGCTTAAATTTGTATATACATTTGTTTTTTTTGTTTCATTCGCGAATACTTTTTCGCAAGTGCAATCCGTCAGTGGTAAATTGATTGACGAATCAAAACAGGCTGCCATTGGTTCTTCTGTTTTTTTATTGAATGCTAAAGATTCATCTTTTGTTAACGGAACGGTAGCTGATATTGACGGTTTTTTTAAGATAGAAAACATTTTGGCAAATTCTTACGTTCTTAAAATAGTATCATTAGGTTATAATCCTGTTTTTAGAACTATTCAAATTACATCTCAACCAATTGATTTAGGTTTTATTATTCTGAAACAAAATTCTTTAAATTTAAAGGAAGTAAAGGTTCAGGGCCAAATATCCTTAGCAACACAAAATGGTGATACAACAAGTTTTAATTCAAAAGCTTACAAAGTAAATAAAGATGCGTCTGCTGAAGATTTAGTTTCGAAGATGCCAGGAGTAGCCATAGTTGATGGAAAGGTTCAAGCACAAGGGGAAGAAGTAAAGCAAGTGTTAGTTGATGGTAAACGATTTTTTGGAGATGATGCCAATGCGGTATTAAAAAATTTACCTGCCGAAATTATTGATAAAGTACAAGTATTTGATAAAAAAAGTGATCAATCTCAATTTACAGGTTTTGATGATGGAAATGCGAGTAAGACTATTAATATTGTAACAAAGGCTCAATTTAGAAATGGAATTTTCGGTAAAGTTTATGGCGGCTATGGTTATGAAAATAAATATAAAGGTGGCGCATCTGTCAATATTTTTAAAGGAAATAGACGTATTTCAATTTTAGCACAATCCAATAATATTAATGAACAAAATTTTTCTTCAGAGGATTTGGTTGGCGTTGCAAGTATTGCTTCTACTGGTGGTGGTGGAAGAAGGGGTGGCGGTGGACAAGGTGGCGCTTCTGGCAATGCAAGTGATAATTTTTCGGTTAATAATCAAAATGGAATTAATACGACATCTTTATTTGGATTAAATTACTCTGACAAGTGGGGCAAAAAAACAGAAGTTAGTTCGAGTTACTTTTTCAATTGGACAAAGAATGATTCTAAATCTTCATTGCTTCAGCAATATATTTTAGGATCAAATAATGGTTTAATTTATAACGAAACCAACAATGCAAATAGTGATAATTTTAATCACCGCTTAAATTTTAAAATCGAAACAAAATTAGATTCCCAAAACACAATTAGCATTCAACCTAAATTATCATTTCAAACAAATAATAGTTCTAAAAAATTATTAGGTTTTAACACAAAGGAATTACAAAACATTAGTAATTCTATAAATACAAATTCATCCAATTTATTAGGGTATAATCTTTCTGCTCTTATTTTATTCAGACATTCGTTTGCAAAAAGAGGAAGAACGTTTTCAATTAATGCAACGCCCACTATTACTGATAATTCGGGAGATAATTCACTTTATTCTTTAAATACCTATTATAATAAAGGAATTATTTTTGCTGACACGATAGATCAAAAATCAACTATTTTAAAAAATGGGAATAGCGTTAAAGGGAATGCTTCTTATACTGAACCACTTGATTCGTTCAATTTTTTATTGGTGGATTATTCAACAACTTACACAGATAATTATTCCTCGAAAAGAACTTTTAATAGTTTTAATAATGATAATACATATACTTATTTAGATAGTTCATTAACAAATGTTTTTAAAAATCAGTATCAATCACAAGCAGGAAGTTTGGGATATCGCTTTCAGAAACCTAAAATAAATTTTTCAATTAATGCCGCGTATCAATGGGCTCTGCTTTCAAAGCAACAAGAAATTCCATCAAGCTACCAATTAAGTAAATCATTCGAATCTGTTTTACCATCGGCACAATTTCAATATAAATTTTCACCAAAAAAGAACTTGCGTATAAATTATCGAACCAGCAATAACGCACCAAGTATTGATCAGTTGCAGGATGTTATTAATAATACTAATGCTTTACAATTGAGTACAGGAAATCCTGAATTGAAACAAGATTTTCAGCAAAATTTAAACATGCGTTATTCGGGTGTAAATACAGTTAAAGCAACTTCTTTTTTTGCTTTATTAGGCGCAAATTATTCAAGTAATTATATTGGAAATAGCACCTTAATTGCTAATCAAGATACAACGGTTTACAATTCTGTTTTTTTGAAACAGGGTTCTCAGATTATTCGGCCTGTTAACTTAGATGGTTATTTTTCGCTTCGTTCATTTATTAATTATACTTTTCCAATCAAGAAAATTAAAACTAATTTAAGTTTAAATGTTTCAGGTAATTATAACAATGTTCCAGGTTTAATTAACACGCAAATTAATTATGCAAAGACGGCAACCGGTGGTTTAGGGATAGTTTTAAGCAGTAATATTAGTGAGAAGATAGACTTTACTATTTCATCCAATTCTTCGTATAGTAATATTAATAACACATTGCAATCTTCATCAAACACGACTTATTTTTCTCAAAATTCTAAATTGAAAATTAATTTAAATCCATGGAAAGGTTTAGTATTACAAACTGAATATTCAAATATGTATTACACGGGATTAACAAGTGCATATAATCAATCTATTTCATTATGGAATGCAGCAATAGGATATAAATTTTTAAAGAATAAGCAAGCTGAATTTCGTTTAACGGTTTATGATTTATTAAATCAAAACAATAGTGTGGCTCGTACAAATACGGATAGTTATATTCAAGATTCACAAACTAATGTATTGAACAGATATTATATGCTAACATTCACATATAATTTTAAAAAATATTTTGCTAAAAAAGAAGAAGGAAAAGTTAATTAAATTTCAGATTATTTATTAATCTTACTTTTTATAAACCATAATATTAAAAACAAAGGGTTGCATTTTTTTAATTTGCTCGCTACGTTTTAATCCTTTCAAGGATGATTTTTTTGTATTTAAAACTAAATCAGTTTTTAAAGTTTCATCTTTTAATGAATCAATAACTTGTTTCAATAAGTCTGATTTTACTGCAAAGCCAGTTCCTTCAGCATTACTTAGTTTGCCACGTATAACACCAATAATATTGCCTTGTTCATCCATTAATGGACCACCACTATTTCCTGGATTTACAGGAATGGAAACCTGGAACATTGTCGTATCATTATTGTAACCTGATAAAGAACTTAAAGCGCCTTCACCATAAACAATATCCTTACGTGGGTAACCTATTGTAAAAACTTTATCGCCAATTTCGGAATGATGATTGTTAAATGAAAAAGGATAAACCGTTTTTTCTAAAGCTTCCGAGTTTTCCATTTTAAAAATGGCAATATCCAAAGCATTGTCTGTAGCGACTAATTTTGCAGAAACTCTTTCTAAAACCGAATTGGTAACAAAAACCGAATCAGCATTTTTTACCATGTGTAAACTTGTGATAAAATAACCTTTGTTGTTTAGTGCAAAACCTGTTCCTTCAATATTTGCAGGAGCATATTTTTTAGGTCTTGCGCTCCCTAAGCCACTAATTCCTTCAATAATTGCATCTTGAGAATATTTTAATTCATTAACATCTCTTTTTAAGTCTGTTATTGCATTGCTTTGTTGTTTCAATAAATAACCGCCAGTACTTAAAATTGTCATTGTACTAATTACAGCAATTACTGCAACTGATGCGGCTACAGCAACTGTTTTTCCATGTTTTTTAACAAATCCTTCTTTGATTGAAATTATTTTTGCGTCTTTACCAAACTCTTGTTGGTGAATTGTAGAGAAAATTTGTTTAATATTTAAACGTTGCTCATGTTGATTTAAACCTTCAATTAAGGTACGGTGTTTTTCAAAAGCTAATGCAAATTCAGTATCGCTTTTTAAACGTGCTTCAAAGTCAAGTTTATCCTGATTGGAAATTGTTCCAAATAAATAATTATCAAATAAATCGGTTGCTCTCATTTTCTTTCTTTTTAATCTTCAAAAAAACTTCGTTTTAATCGTTGTAAACATTTATACTTTTGCGTTTTTGCATTGTCAGAATTTGTATAACCAAATTTTTCTGAAATTTGATCCATGTTTAACTTATAAACATAAAAATCTTTCAAAATAGTTTTACAAGGTTCTCCCAAATCTTCCAAACTCGCATTCATTTTATCAATATCCGATTCCTTTTTTAAGTGATCAGTTATTTCATCAGTCACATCAACGACTTCATTTTCTTGGTCATCTTTAAATCTAAAGGTGCTTCCGTTTTTTCGTAATTGTTTTAACCATAAACGCTTGGCAATTGAAAAAATATACGTTTGCAACTGGCAATTTAATTCGAAACCAGGTTTTTGTACATTTTCATATAGCACAATTAAAGTTTCTTGGTAAATATCAGCTGCAGATTCGCTATTTCCGCTATTGTTTACAACATATTTAAGAACGAGGTTATAATACTTTTTGTATAAAGCACGCAACACAGCATCATTATTATGCTTTAGCCCTTCTATAAAATTTAGGTCTGTGTACGTTACTTTCGACATAAAGTCTGTTCCTTTTAATACTGTTAAAAGCTAAAGGTAACCCAGTTTTTATCATTTTAACAGTATTTTCCCTCAAATTATTGAAAATAGTGTGTTTTTTGCTTTATTTCATATGAAAAATCTATTAAATTATTAATAAACCTAAAACAAACACAATTGCTTATCTCCAGCTTTGTAATTAAAATAATTGAGTTGGAATTTAAATTCTTTATTTGTTTGCATAAATTTGGTTTTAGAAACCTGAAATAATTGCATAATAGATTCAGCAACAACTCCTTCGCCTTTCATTCGGACACTTTTTCGGCTATCACCGACTTTACCACCGTGGCATGAACTTATTTGATTCCAAACTTTAGAAGCTCTATCTGGAAAATTTTTGACTAGCCAATCTTTAAATATATGTTCAACGGCACCATTTAATCTCACAATGGTTATACCGGCAGTTGTTGCGCCTGCATTTGCAGCACGTTCAATTACTTTTGGAATTTCGTGGTGATTAATACCAGGAATAATTGGAGCTACCATTACGCCACAAGGAATGCCGTGTTTAGTAAGTTTTGCAATAACCTCTATTCTTTTTGTATAAGAAGACGTTCTTGGTTCTAATAATAACCTTACTTTTTCATCGTTTCCGGTAACGGAAATCATCACATGCACTAAATCCATTTCTGCTAATTCGGTTAGAATATCAATATCGCGAATAATTAATGTGTTTTTGGTGATAATAGAAACTGGATGTTTATATTTTAAGCAAACTTTTAAAATGCTTCTTGTAATTTGTAATTCTTTTTCAATAGGTTGATAGCAATCCGTATTGCCAGAAAGCATTATTGGTTGTGGTTTCCAGTTTTTATTACTGAATTCTTTTTCTAATAATTCTGCAGCATTTTTTTTGACAATTATTTTACGTTCAAAATCTAAGCCAGCGCTATAACCCCAGTATTCGTTTGTGTTACGAGCATAACAATATACACAGCCGTGTTCACAACCTTGGTATGGGTTTAATGAATAGGCCATGCCAATATCCGTGCTTTCAACTTTATTAATTATTGTTTTTGGATACGTATATATTATCTCAGTTTTTTGAGATACAAGCATCGGCTCATCAAGCACTTCTGGAAAAGCTTGAACATAGTTGGATTTACTAAATTTATTATGAGGATTAAATTGCGCTCCTCTTCCTTTAAAATAATCTGCTGTAACGGTTTCCATTTTTCTATTATTTATTAACACAAAATTATTAATAAATAATAGCAATTGATTGCTACAATTTGTAGCATTATTAAATTTTGGTTAAAATCGTTTGGGTTAACATTGATAAATGAAATTTTTATTTCACTAATAATCTAATTTAATTTTATCTTTTGATAAGCTTTTAAATAAGAGTTCTGAGGCAGTTTTTAAAATCTCATCATTAGTATGTAGCTGATTGCTATAAAAAATGGATTAAATGTAGGGTTCGGCATATTATATTTTTTGTTAAGTGAAGTTACTTATTTTTCTTAAAACCATTGTAAATAATATCTTTGTACCTTATTTAGTATTATGGAAAAAAAAGTAAGATTACGTTTTGCACCAAGTCCAACAGGAGGCTTGCATATGGGTGGAGTGCGCACCGCTTTATTTAGTTATTTATTTGCAAAAAAACATGGTGGTGATTTTGTGTTACGTATTGAAGATACTGACCAAACGCGTTATGTAAATGGTGCTGAAGAATATATTATTGCAGCTTTAAAATGGTGTGGTATTGAGCCAAATGAAGGTGTTGGTTTTGGTGATGGGCCTTATGCTCCTTACCGCCAAAGTGAGCGTAAAGAATTAGGGATTTATAAAAAGTATGCAGATAAATTAATAGAGTCGGGGCATGCTTATTTAGCTTTTGATACTTCAGAAGAATTAGATGAAATGCGTAAAAAGCTTGAAGCTGCAAAAGTTGTAGCTCCTCAATACAACGCCGTAACTCGTCAAAATATGAAAAACTCATTGGCCTTAAGTTCTGATGAAGTTGCTAAATTATTAGAAAGTGGAGCGCCTTATGTAGTTCGTTTAAAAGTACCTCGTAACGAAGAAATTCGTTTCCATGATATTATTCGTGGTTGGGTTACTGTAAATTCTACACAGGTTGATGATAAGGTTTTATTAAAATCTGATGGAATGCCAACTTATCACTTAGCACATATTGTGGATGATATTGAAATGAAAATTACACATGCCGTTCGTGGCGAAGAATGGTTACCTAGTGCACCATCACATGTATTGATTTACCGTTATTTAGGATTAGAATCTGAAATGCCATTATTAGCACATTTACCTTTAATTTTAAAGCCAGATGGTAACGGAAAATTATCTAAAAGAGATAAATCGGGTTTGCCTATGTTTCCAATTAACTGGCATGATGAGCGCACTGGCGAAAGTTATATCGGTTACCGTGAATCAGGATTTACTGCAGATGCATTTATAAATATGTTAGCGTTATTAGGATGGAATCCAGGTGACAACAGAGAAATTTTGACAAAAGAAGAATTGATTAACGAATTTTCTTTTGAGCGTGTAAATAAATCGGGTGCAAAATTTGATCCTGAAAAAACAAAATGGTTTAACCAACAGTATTTACGTATGCGAACTAACGAGGAGTTAGCCGAATCGGTTATGCCATTGTTAGAAGGAAAAGGTATTAAAAAAGACAAAGCTTTCGTAGTTGAATTTTGTAGGTTAATAAAAGAGAAAGCTCATTTTGTAAATGAATTTTATGATTTAGGCTCATACTTTTTTGTTGCCCCAACTAGCTATGACGAAAAAGTGATGACGAAAAAATGGAATGAAACATCAAAATTAACTTATTCTAAATTAGCTGAAAAATTAGTAGCATTAGATGTTTGGAGTATTGATTCTATTCATCATTTATTTACAGAAGTTGAACCAGAGTTGGGCAAAATAGATATGCAATTGGTTCGTGTTTTAACTACAGGAGTTGCAGGTGGCGCTCAATTATTTGATATGTTGGCCTTAATTGGAAAAGACGAAGTGATTACTAGATTAAATAATGCTTTATCAAAATTATAAAATAAGTGAGTTGAGCATAACATAATGGAATTATACAGCGACATATATTTTATGAACGAAGCCTTGAAAGAGGCACGTAAAGCGTATGATGCCGATGAAGTACCTGTTGGAGTAGTAATTGTAGCCGAAAATAAAATAATAGCAAGAGCTCATAATTTAACTGAATTATTAAATGATGTTACGGCACATGCAGAAATGCAAGCTATTACTTCTGCAGCAAATTTTATTGGTGGTAAATATTTAAATGAATGTGTTTTATATGTAACTCTAGAACCTTGTTTAATGTGCGCAGGAGCTTTGTATTGGAGTCATATTACTAAAGTAGTATATGGAGCAAGCGATGATAAAAAAGGTTTTTCAAAATTAAATCAACCTGTGTTACATCCAAAAACAGTTATAGTTAAAGATGTTTTAGAAGAAGAATGTTCCAAACTATTAAAAGAATTTTTTGCGTTAAAAAGAAAATAAAAAACAAATTATTATGAATTTAGATTTAAAAAATAAACATGCGATTGTTTGTGGAAGCACACAAGGAATAGGAAAAGCTATTGCCATAGAATTAGCAAACTTAGGAGCAAGTGTTACATTGATTGCTCGCAATGAAGATGCATTAAAAATAACGAAACAAGAATTAAATACTTCGTTTGGTCAATTACACTCTTATTTGTGTGTTGATTTTAGTAAACCTGATGAGTTAAAACTAATTGTGGAAGCGTATTTACAACGTCAGCCATTGGTTCATATTTTAATTAATAATACAGGTGGTCCTCCAGCAGGGCCAATTCATTTAGCAAAAACAGAAGAATTTCTTTCGGCATTTAACAACCATTTAATATGTAATCATATTTTGGCGCAAGCTTGTTTAGAAAGTATGAAAAATGCTAAGTACGGACGAATTATTAATATCATTTCTACGTCTGTTAAACAACCTTTAGCAAACCTTGGTGTATCAAATACAATTAGAGCAGCTGTTGCAAATTGGAGTAAAACCTTAGCAGGTGAAGTAGCTAAATTTAATATTACTGTAAATAATGTATTGCCAGGAGCAACTGCAACCCAACGATTAAGCAACATCATTGATAATAAATCTGCTAAAACTGGGCATGCAAAAGATGATGTAACAAAAGTAATGATTTCTGAAATCCCGATGGCTCGTTTTGCCGAATCGTCAGAAATTGCAAATGCAGTTTGTTTTTTAGCTTCACCATCTGCATCTTACATTACGGGCATTAACTTACCGGTTGACGGTGGAAGAACAGGCTGCCTTTAAAAATTGACATTTCTTACTACAATATATCAATTATAATTTCGTTAATTTAATTCGTAAATTGTAATCATATAATGAATATTTATTCTAAAAAACAACAATGGAAATTGATACTATTTTTAGTAGCACTTGTTATTGTATTTACTTCTTTATGGTACACTAATCAACTAGTTAATTCCATTGCTAACGACGAAAAGAATAAAATAAAATTGTGGGCTGATGCTGTTCAAAAAAAAGCCAAACTAGTAAAATTTACAAATGTTCTTTTTCAAAAACTTCAAACCGAAGAGCGAAAAAAAGCTGAATTATATGCTTTAGCCACAAAGCAATTAAATAACGACCTGTCTGACATTTCGTTTGTTTTACAAGTATTACAGGATAACACCACCGTGCCAGTAATTTTAACTGATGATAATAATAACGTCATCGCTTCAAGAAATTTCGATTCTATTATTGCAAATAATAAAGAAAGCATGCAGCACGAATTACAAGCTATAAAAAAAATGTATCAGCCTGTTATTATTGATGTTTATAAAGGGCAAAAAAATTATTTATATTATAAAGACAGTCGATTATTTAATGATATTAAAGTTGTTTTTGATAGTTTAATAAAATCTTTTATTTCAGAAGTTGCAATTAATAGTGCCGCAGTTCCAGTAATTTATACTGATTCAACAAAACTAAATGTTATAGCATCAGGTAATATTGATTCTAATAAAATTAGTTCTGAAGCAAAATTAAAATCAACATTACTATTAATGGAAAGTCAGAACACGCCATTGTTAGTTGATTTAGGAGAAGGAACAAAAAATTATATTTTTTATGAGCAATCGCCATTACTTACCCAATTAAAATATTATCCATATATTCAATTTGGTGTTATTGGTCTGTTTTTAATGATTGCTTATGTTTTATTTAGTACATCTAGAAAAGCAGAACAAGATCAGGTTTGGGTTGGAATGAGCAAAGAAACTGCACATCAGTTGGGAACGCCTTTATCTTCATTAATGGCTTGGGTTGATTATTTGCGTGAAAATGGAACTGATGAATCAATTGTAAATGAAATGAATAGAGATGTAATGCGCTTGAATATGATTACAGAGAGATTTTCGAAAATAGGATCTCAACCTACCTTGCACGATGAAGATATTTGCACGATTTTAAAAAACGCTATTGATTATTTAAAGCAAAGAACTTCAAAAAATGTAGCCTATCATTTAGAAATTCCAGATACTGAAATTCATGCTCACCTTTCAGCACCATTGTTTGAATGGGTTATCGAGAATTTGTGTAAAAATGCTGTTGATGCCATGGATGGGAAAGGTGAATTAAAAATTACAGTTACTGAAATCCCAGAAGGTGTTTCTATCGATTTAACTGATACAGGAAAAGGCGTGCCTAAATCTAAGTTTAAATCAATATTTGAACCTGGTTTCACCACCAAAAAAAGAGGTTGGGGCTTAGGTTTATCTTTATGTAAACGTATTATTGAAAATTACCATCATGGTAAAATTTTCGTTCTTCATAGCGAAGAAAATAAAGGAACTACTTTTAGAATTCTTTTAAAAAGTTTATAATAAACTTTATTTATTTTAATTAAAGGCACAAAAAAACCGATTTGAATTTCAAATCGGTTTTTTTAATATTAATTAAAAAATTATGCTTCCGTGTTTTCTGCTGGTGCATCAGTTGCAGGAGTTTCTTCAACTGCAGGAGTTTCAGCTATTGGAGTTTCTTCTGCTACAGGAGCCTCTTCAATCACTGCTGTTTTAGCAGCAATTTTAGCTGTTCTAGCATCCTTACTTGCAGTTTCCGCTTTAAATTTAGCAGCTACACTGTTTTTAGCATCAGTAATTAAACCATCTTTTTTAGAACTAATTTTTCCAGCTTTTTCATTTTGCCATTTAGCAAATTGCTCTTCAACTTGTTCTAAAGTTAATGCGCCTTTTTTAACACCATCTAATAAGTGCTTTTTCATTAAAATTCCTTTATACGATAAAATAGCTTTACAAGTATCGGTAGGTTGAGCACCATCTTGTAACCACTTTAAAGTGTTTTCGAAATTTAAATCAATTGTTGCTGGATTGGTATTAGGATTATAAGTTCCTAATTTCTCGATAAAAGCTCCATCTCTTGGTGCACGACCATCCGCTGCTACCACGTGGAAAAACGCTGCGTCTTTCTTTCCGTGTCTTTGTAGTCTAATCTTTACTGCCATTTTCTTGTTTTTTAAAATTTAGGTCGCAAATATCGGTAAATTTATTTAATTAACATCCTATTCTTTATATTTTTTTTTATAATTGACTAAATACCATTAATTTGACTAACTTTGTATGCTTAGAAACCATCAACTGTTTATATATGAAACTTCAAGAAAGAGGTACCTTATTAATTCCAATCGATTTCACAGAGCAATCGCTATTAGCTATTAAGCAGGCATATAACCTGGCAAAATATACCCATTCAAAAATTATTTTACTTCACACTTATGATAAAGTGGGTTCTGAAATGTATGAAGAGTTAAAAGTCTTAACAAAGCAAACAGAAACTGAAAGCGGAGCTCCAACTGAATTTATGAATGTAAAAGGTAATATCTATTCTGAAGTTCCTAGAGTTGCTGATGAAATAAAAGCTACACTAGTAATAGTAGGTTTAGAAAGTCATATGAGTTCTAAAAACATAGTTGGAACAAGCGCTTCAAAAATGATACGTGAGTGTCATTGCCCTGTGATTTCAATTAGAGGGAAGGATAATAAAGAAGGATGTGAAAATATTTTATTACCACTTGATTTATCTCGTGAATCAAGAGAGAAGGTAGATGTTGCTGTTCAATTTGCGCATTATTTTGGCGCTTCTATTCGTATTTTGGGCGTTTTTAGTTTATCCGATGCGGCATATGAAAATCAGTTATTAGCATATTCTCATCAAGTAAAACAATACATAAAAGGAAAAGGTATTTCTTGCTCAAACAAATCAATGCCAAGTGATAGTGTTGCGGATACGATTGTAGAATACGCAAATAAAATAGAATCTGATTTAATTGTTATTATGAATAAGCCTACTTTAAGTATTAAAGAATATTTTGGTGGAACTGAAGCTCAAAAGGTTGTAGATATTAGTAATTTACCTGTCATGACGATTAATCCATCTAAAAAGGAAAGTATGACACATTTCGGATCCGGATTATAATTTTTTTAATTTATTTTAAAGCCATCTAATTTATTAGATGGCTTTTTTGTTTTTATTTCAAAATTTGTAAATGTTTATAGTACAAACTTTATTGGGTAAATAATAATCGTATCTTAGTCACTTAGTTATGAAGCTATTTTTTCATCTTGGTAGATATTTTATTTTAATTAGACGAGTGTTTAGTAAACCCGAAAAGGTATCTGTTTACATGAGGCAAATCGTTCACGAAATAGATAATATTGGCATTAGTTCATTGCCTATAATTGCTATTATTTCCTTTTTTATGGGAGGTGTTATCACTATACAAGCCGCATTTGGTTTTACAAGTCCTATTATTCCTCTTTATGCACTTGGCTTTACAACCAGAGAGTCTATGTTGTTAGAGTTTTCGCCAACCATTGTTTGTTTAATTTTAGCTGGAAAAATTGGATCAAACATTGCATCCGAAATTGGATCTATGCGTATTACCGAGCAAATTGATGCATTAGAAATTATGGGAATAAATTCGGCAGGTTTTTTAATACTTCCAAAAATTGCAGCAGGAGTTTTAATCTTTCCTTTTTTAATTGCTATTAGTATGTTTTTAGGGATTTTTGGTGGTTATATAATGGGTATGGCAACTGGCGCTTGTTCATCCTACGAATTCATTTTTGGAATTCAAGCTTTTTTTGAACCATGGAAATTGTATTACTCCTTTACAAAAGTTATTACTTTTGCTTTTTTAATTACATCAATTTCTTCCTACTTTGGATATTATACGCAAGGTGGTGCTCTTGAAGTTGGTAAAAGCAGTACATCTGCAGTTGTTTATAGCAGTATATTAATTTTGATATTTAATTTTATTATAACTCAATTATTCTTTACATGATCGAAATCAAAAATATATCAAAAACATTTGGTGATCGATTAGTAGTTGATGATGTTTCATTTGTATTTGAACAAGGTAAAACAAATTTAATTATTGGCGAAAGTGGAAGCGGAAAAACAACTATCATGAAATTGATGGTTGGTTTGCACGAAATTGATGGTGGTGAAATTTTATATGATGGAGAAAATTTTCCTACCCTTGGTGTAAAAGAAAAACAAGATGTTAGAAAAAAGATTGGCATGTTATTTCAAGGAGGCGCTTTATTTGATTCTCAAACTTTAGAAGATAATATTAAGTTTCCGTTGGATATGTTTTCGGATATGACTGAGGAAGAGAAATTAGATAGAGTAAATTTTTGTTTAGATAAAGTACAATTAACTAATCGTAATAAATTATATCCAGGCGAACTGTCTGGAGGCATGAAAAAACGTGCAGCTTTAGCACGAGCAATTTCTAATAATCCACAGTATTTATTTTGTGATGAACCAAACTCAGGCTTAGATCCAAAAACAGCCATCGTTATTGATAATTTAATTCAAAGCCTTACACATGAATTTAATATTACAACAATTGTAATTACTCATGATATGAATTCTGTTGTAGAGATAGGCGAAAAAGTGCTTTATATTTATAAAGGAAAGCCTTGGTGGACAGGTAATGGCAAAGATATTTTACAAACTACGAATCCTGAATTATTAGATTTCGTTTTTGCTTCTGGATTTATGAAAGAAGTTTTTAATGCTGTAAATAAAAAATAAAAACATTTTACCGAAAATATATTCTTACATTTATACCGTAGTGGTTTTTGGGTAATACCGAAATTAAGAGGGAAAAAGGTGAAAGTCCTTTACTGTCGCGCAACTGTAAGTGCTAAACGTTTTTATAAATAGCCATTGTTTATTTTCTGAAATAAATGAGAAGGTATAAAAATTAAAGCATAAGTCAGGAGACCTGCCAATACATTAACACGCTAACCTTCGCGAAATGAGGTTGTGAATAATGCAGGTAAAAAAAGAAGTTATATATTGTAAATTTTGTAGTATTCAATTTTTGTTTACTATGATATTTAATGAGCAATATTTTAAAAATATTTTTTTAAATAAAATTTTATTTTGTTCGTTATTTGTGTTTACTGTTAATTCTGTTTACGCACAAATTAATGATACAAATAAACTATTTATAAAAGAAATCGTAATTATTGATACTAAATCAAAAGCAATGCAATCATCAAAAAAAGTTTATCATATTGATACAACTATTTTAGTAATGAATTCCATGAATTCACTTGCTGAATTATTAGCTAATCAATCAAGTTTACATATTAAAACTTATGGCAATGGAAACATTGCAACCAGTAGTTTGCGAGGAGGAAATGCAAATCATACGGCAATTTTATGGAACGGATTATCAATTCAAAATCCAATGTTAGGGCAAACAGATTTGAGTTTGATTCAAACTAGTGTTTTTGATGACTTATGTGTTGAACACGGCGGAGGAAGTGCAGCATGGGGCAGCGGTGCAATTGGAGGAAGTATACATTTACAAAACAAAAACAAGTTTAACGAAGGTTTAAAGACAAAAGTACAATTCAATTACGGTAGTTTTGAAAGTAAAAAATTAAATTCAGCATTATTTTATAGCAATTCCAAATTTAGCACACACACACGTTTGTATTTTAATAATTCAAAAAATAATTATACTTATATAGATACTACAAATAAAGAAAAGCCTTTGCAACAAGTTAAAAGTGCTGAAATTATCACTAAAGGATTTTTGCAAGAATTTTCGTTTTTAGTTAATTCCAAAAACAGTTTAAATGTTAGATTATGGTATACTAAAATGGAAAGAAATATCCCTAGTTTTACTCAACAAATAAATAAAAAAAGTCAACTTGATCAAAGCCTAAGGTTTAATGCTGATTGGGAAATAAAAACAAAGAAACTAAATAGTGTTTTTCGAATTGCTTATTTTAATGATGTTTTAAATTATAGTGATAGCTTGGCTGAAATCTATAGTAAAAGTGGAGTCAATACTTATATTATAGAAACTGATAATAATTACAAATTAAAGTTAGGTACATTATATTTTGGTATTAATAATACCTTATATCAAACGGACACAAAAAATTACGACGCCCTGCATAAACTAAATAAATTAGCTTTTTTTGGAGGTTACAATTTGAGTTTGTTAAAGTCTAAATTAAATTATAGTATATTTTTAAGGCAGGAATTCACTAACCAAACACTTATACCTTTTACTGGAAATTCGGGAATAACATATGATTTAGGTAAACGAATTTTGGGAAAAATTAATGTTTCAAAATCTTACAGGCAGCCGAGTTTAAATGATTTATATTGGAAGCAGGGCGGAAATATTAATTTGAAGCCTGAAGATAGTAAAGAAATTGAAGTAGGAATTGCAACTCAATTTTTATTTAACAAAACTAAATTACAAGTTGAAGTGAATTACTTTGATAGGCAAACCAACAACTGGATTATTTGGTTGCCAAATGATAACGGTTATTGGACTCCAAAAAACTTATTACAAGTTCATAGTAGAGGAATAGAAACCAAAACAACTTTTTCCTATTTGAACGATAAATTGTTTTTAAAATTAGATTTAAATACTAATTATATTTTATCCACAAATACTAAAAATGTTAATTTAAACGATAATTCAAGTGGAAAACAATTGATTTATAGTCCTCGATATGCGGGTTATGCAACTTTTTTACTGCAGTATAAAAAAATAACTTTTTATTATAATTATAATTATACTGGGTATAGATTTACATCAACCGATAATACAAGTTGGTTAATGCCATATCAAATTTCTAATTTAAAAGTTTCTACTTTTTTTGATTTTACCAAAACGAAATTTATTATTTTTGCTTCGTGTAATAACCTATTAAATAAAAATTATGTTGTTGTTAGTAATTCTCCAATGCCATTGAGAAATTTCGAAATCGGATTATCTTTTCAATTCACTAAAAAAATCGAAAAAAAATCACTATAATTACCTTTAAATTAACACCATGAAAAAATCAATAACTAGATTAACTTTTTTAATAGTATCTGTATTTACAATTACTTCAAAAGCGCAAACTCCTATTGCTATAACATTTGATGAGCCAACTTTTACCTTAACTCCAAATTCTTATTATAAAAACACTGTTACCAATGATTGGAGTTCTGGAGTTGCAAAATTTAGATATTCCTGGAATTCATCATTTGGTGGATTTTGGGAATCGGGAACAGCATACACAAATAAAAAAGACACTGTTGATGGTACATTTACTAATCTTTATGGTTGCATTGCAAATGGTGCTGTTAATGGAAATAACTATGCAACTGTTCAGGATGGTGCAATAATTA
This sequence comes from uncultured Bacteroidota bacterium, assembly GCA_903928655.1. Lineage (GTDB taxonomy): Bacteria > Bacteroidota > Bacteroidia > B-17B0 > Aurantibacillaceae > UBA4416. The sequence continues at coordinate 626 of CAIYSA010000315.1, read as the reverse complement.
CATTTTCTAATAACACAACACAGGTTTCGGGATTTTTTATCACTAATACAACATATGTGTGGAAAACCATAAAAAATGGAAATAGTTTTTCTCGGAAATTTGGTGATACAACTGGAACTTTTTCTGGAGGATTATATGCTCAAGGCGGATACCCTGATTATTTTAAATTGGTTGTATTTGGTTACCAAGGTGGGTTAAAAAAAGCGGACAGCGTTCAATATTATTTGGCAGATTATAGACTTAATGGGTCAATAAATGATTATGTAATTAAAAACTGGCGATATTTAAATTGTACTACAATTGGTGTTGTAGATAGTTTGGTTTTTAAATTGCGGTCGAGTGATATTGGCAGTTTTGGAATGAACACACCAGGATTTTTTAGTATAGATAATTTCACAACGGTTAATACTGTTGGAATTAATGAATTGGAAAGTTTATCTAATAGTGTTGTATTTCCTAATCCTACTGCTAACAATATAAACATTGAATTTGAAGCAAAAAAAGAAGCTATTTTAAATATTAATATTTTAGATATAACTGGTAAGATTGTTTTTTCAAATACTTTTCAATCTAATTTAGGTTCAAATAATGTGGAGTTAAAAATAGAAACGCTTGAAGCAGGATTG
>CAIYSA010000314.1 GCA_903928655.1 uncultured Bacteroidota bacterium | reverse complement strand
TATTTATTATTCTAATATTTTAAAAGAGCAATCTGCATTATATATACCCTTAAAATATTGGCCATTCAGTCTATCATAGTATTTTTTTCCTGTAATTGAAATTTTTGTTCCTTTTGGCATTTTTCTCAAAACCTCATTAGGAATCTCTTTTAATAATAAAGTAAATGATTTTTCTTTATATTCATCATAGCAATCAATTACCCATGTGCCATCTGAAACAACATCAACACTTGAAATTTTCAGAATCCAATCATTAACATAATTAATCGATTGAGCATATGTAAGAAATGAATTATAAGCCTCATCTTCTAAAACAGTATTACCTGAAGCTTTCCTATATTCTTTCCATAATCTATCAAACTCGTCCTCATAGTTTTTTTGATCAGATGGAATATCAATTCCTTGTATTGTTACATTATTGTTTATAGAATTTGCTTCGGGATTTAAATTTTCTATTTCTGAATTCTCTAAATCACTTTTATTAATTGATTCTTTATTAGAATTATTTTGACCAGAATTACAAGAAAAAATTATTAAGAACGGTAAAAATAAAATTTGGTTTTTAATTTTGTTAATCATAGTTGATAGATTCAGTTATTGTTTAATGATATTATATGTGAATTATTTACATTTTTTTCAACATTTTCCAACCTGAGGAAATGGTTGAAAAAGAAAAACTCGATAAACGACCGTATTCATATTCAATTTTATAGCTTTCCCAACCATCCCCTTTGGTTACCAAATTATATGTTGCATAATCTGAAGTACTTAAATCATTTTCATTTTCGATATTGTAGGTAGATGTATATGTAACATTTTCTTTATAATCGCTACTACCAATTGAATAAACATAATAATAGAACTTTCTATTTACTGTAATTTGATGATTGGTATTTACTGTAATTTGATAAGTGTAAATTTTTTCAGTACCTTCATTGTATTCCACATTGTCAGTATATATCCAAGTTCCAATAATAGAATTTTCAATACTACTTTTCCTGGCTATTGCTTGATTTCTTTGCTTTTCTTCCTTTTCCTGTTCCTCTTTCTTTTTTTGTTGTTCTTTGTCATCGAGTATTTGTTTTTCTAATCTAATTAACTCGTCATCACTGAGAGATTCTAATATGTTTCCATAACCTAATTTACCAAAATGGCTGTTACGATTGATTTCCAACCCATTAGGATCCTGTCCTTTAAAATCTTTAAATAGCAAGTAACTTCCATATGCGCCATTTTCAGAATATTTAATAGTTGTCCAGTTACGTAATTTATAATTTCGTTTACTGAAAAAGAAAAATAGTTTCTCTTTAGTATATAAATTTGATTTACCATCTGAGGTTCGGGTAGTCATAAAATAATCCCCTTTACCCTCAGATCTAATGGAATTCATATCCTTAAAAATCAGAATTTCATTTGGATCATTGTCGCAGGAAGAAAGGAAAATTAATAATACTATTATAAAACTGTTAAAGATTTTACAACAGTTGGATATTTTTACTTCATTAAAAAATCTACGGTTATTACTTTTAACGCTATTTTTCGATTTATTATCAGTTGCCTGCATTTTTATAAAAATTTAATATTTATTTACTTTTCTCGACAAATCCCCATTTACCATTAAAACTGAACCAAGCTATGCCTTCATAAAAATTGCTTACAAATTCATAGCTTTTTGAAGCCAAATCCTTACCTTTAGTATCAATAAAGCTCCATTTATTGCCAACTTTAACCCTCGCAAATCCTTCACTAAAATCATCCACCTCATCATATTTAAATGAAATTATTTCATTACCTACTTTATTTATAAATCCCCATTTATTTCCAACTTTTACCTTTGCAAATCCTTCATTAAAATCGCCAACCTCTTCATATTTAATTGGAGTTATATCTTTACCAACCATGTTAATGAAACTCGATTTACCGCCAAAAACATACTGAACATGTGCTAAACCCTCATGGAAATCAGAAGTATTGCTATACTTGAGAGGAATAATTTCCCTTCCTATTTTGTCAATAAAACCATTTTTACCTCCTACCACAACCCTTGCTAAGCCTTCATTAAAACTAAATGCAATATCATATTTCATAGAAATAATTTCCCTTCCTGTTTTGTCGATAAAACCGCATTTACCTCCTAAACTAATTTGACCAACTATAACCACTGCCAAACCTTCCTGAAAACTCATGGCAGTTTTATTATCTAATTGAATAACCTCTGTCCCTGTTTTATCAATAAAAAAACTTTTTCCTTTTATTTCAACTAATGCCATACCCTCTTTAAAACCAGATGAAACATCAAATTTTGGTTGGATTATTTCCTTTCCCGTTTTATCAATAAATCCGAATTTATCTCCAACTTTAACACGTGCAAAGCCATCATGAAAATCAGATGTTTTGTCATACTTAAATAAAGTAATTTCTTTACCTGTTGTATCTATATAACCCCATTTACCTTCAATTTTTGCACTAATTAATCCTTCAAAAAATACTTTTTCCATATAGTCATACTTAAAAGGTATTACTTCGTTGCCTATTTTATCAATGACACCCCATTTATCGCGAATTTTAACACTAGCAAATCCTTCGTGAAAACTATGTGTACCGTCATATTTTGGTTCAATTATGACATTAACGGTTTCTTCTTGAGCTATAGGCTTTTCTTGATAGTTTTCGGTCTTCACAATTTTCCATTGTTGATTTTTAGCACCATTATTATCCCAAACCATAATATTTGCTCTATTTTCTATACTACCATCTAATACATCAATATTTTTTCCAAATTGTTTTGATACAATATTATATGAGCCATCCGATGTTTTTCTGAAACTCCATTTTTGATTATCTCCTCCTTTACATTGCCATTGAACTATTACCGCTCCGTTATTAGAATAATTTTTATAAATATCAATGCATTTTCCGCTATTTTCTGAAATGATATAAAAATAGCCATCATTAGTTTTTTGGATTCTCCATAAAAGGTTAGAATAAACTGGAGTCGAATTCAACTGAACAAGAGGAATTCCATCATCCATAGATGCTGATGGAACTGATATGCATTTATTACTATTGGCATTTATTATTTGATAACTACCTTCAAATTTTTCTTGTGCCCTCAATAATAATGTAAAAAAAATAAATATAACTACGTAGACATACACATCTGAAGTTCCTTTTTTGGTGTTACTCATAATTATTGTATTAAAAGATAAATACCATGATTCATTTTAATTATTTTAAATGTTAATGGTATTAATTACTCGTTCTATTTATAAAAATAGTAAGTTTTTTCAATAACCACAAGTTTTATTATTAAACCATAAATTTAATGAGTAAGTTGGATAATGATGTTTCCCAAATGTTTCCCATAAAAACAAAAACCTCTGCAAATTCTTGATTCACAAAGGTTTTAAGTAGCCCTGTCAGGGATCGAACCTGAATCTTAAGTTTCGGAAACCCAAATACTATCCGTTGTACTACAGGGCCAATATAAAAATTCCGAATTGTAAAGATATGGATTATTACCTTGTTTAATTGTAAAAATTATCGGAAACTATTTCTAAATTTACCTTTAGTAATACTCAAATTATAACATACAAAACACACTTGGTTTTTTGCTCACACATATTTTTGTTCTTTTTTCTGCCAATTTGTTTGCTGTTTTATTACCTCACACCTGCCAAGTTTCGAAATGTAACCTTGCTCCTATTTAGTTTACTATTTTACTTTAGTGGCGAAACAACTTATATCTGGCTCATTTTCGCGTCCATTCTTTTTAATTACTTATGGGCAATTTTATTACACCAACTCAATAAAAACCGTTACGTTTTACTATTAGGAGTTACAATTAACCTATTAGCCTTGGTTTATTATAAATACTCTGGATTCTTTTTAGAGTTTTTACATATTGATTCAAAAGAATTTATTGCTAAAGTGCTTCCTTTAGGAATTTCGTTTTATACGTTTCATTCCATCTCCTATTTAGTGGATATTTACCGCGGAAAAGCTAAACCACAATATAATTTAGCCATCATGGGTTTATATATTGTCAATTTTTCTCAGTTAGTTGCTGGCCCAATTATTCGATATCATGATGTTGAAAATCAGTTAATTAAACGTATTTATGTATGGAATAGATTCAGGAATGGAATCAAAATTTTTATATATGGTTTAGCTAAAAAAATGATTGTGGCTAATACGGTTGGTGTATTTGCAGATGCTACTTTTAATAACAGTTACGGCCAGTACAATAGTTTGTATGCTTGGCTTGGTATCTTGTGTTATACCTTACAAATTTATTTCGACTTTAGCGGTTATAGTGATATGGCAATTGGTATTGGCCGTATGTTTGGTTTTGAGTTTAAACAAAATTTCAATTTACCTTATGCCGCCAAAAGCATTAAAATATTTTGGCAAAAATGGCATATTTCATTATCCAGTTGGTTTAAAGATTATTTATACATTCCCTTAGGCGGAAATAAACATGGTAATTTAAGAACAGCTTTAAACTTATTTATTGTATTTATTTTATGTGGTTTTTGGCATGGAGCCAATTATACATTTTTGGTTTGGGGCTTATTTCACGGTTTATTTTTAGTGCTTGAGCGTGTTTTTGGAAATTCAATTAAGTTTAAAATACCTGCAATAGTTTCGCATGGTTACGTTTGGTTAGTTGTAATGATGAGTTGGGTGTTTTTTAGAGCAGAAACACTTACTGAAGCTTTAGCTTATTTTAAGACTATGTTTAGTTTTAATTTAAACATTGAAACTGCTCCCGATTTAAAATCATTTATCAATCCCTATTTTATTTTCATATTATTTATAGGAATATTAAGTTCAATTGGCGCATTTAAAATTTTGAGCAATAGTATTTTAAAGCAAAAAATAGTAAGTGTAAACACCTATCGATTATTTGAAGTTGGAACGCTCATCATTTTATTTTATTGGTGCGTTTTAGAAATTATCAATAGCAATTTTAATCCATTTATTTAT
>CAIYSA010000313.1 GCA_903928655.1 uncultured Bacteroidota bacterium | reverse complement strand
TTTTAGACAACTCATTTTGTGCAGATTTATAATTTTGAGTTTCTAAATTTCTGATAGCCATCATATATAAAGGCTCACAATTTGAAATAATTTCTAAATCATTTGTATTTTTATAATTTGGATCATATTTTTTTATTTTTGAAATATTTTTTAAAGCTAGGTCGTACTTCCCTATATTTACAAGGTCTTTAGCTTCTGAATAATTTTTAGTTAAATAATATTCTAAAGCCTTATTGTAATCTTCTTTATATGCTTGTGGATAATTTAAATCGACATTTAAAATTTTAGATTTTGATGAAAACTGTGTCATTTCATCAAATGTTTCAATCGATTGTTCGTATTGCTGAGTATTAAATTCTCTAAAAAAACTTGAAGCTAAATTATTGACGTGTTTCTGTCCAACCTCTTTTAGTTTAATACGAGCATCTGTATTGCTTTTTTTACGCTCTAATGATTCGTAATAATATTGTGCGGCTTCGTTTACTAAACCTTGCTTTTCTAATTTTTCTGCTGCTTTAAAATATTTTTTTGAGCCAGTACACGAAATCGTTACTAAACCCATTAAAATAAATATGTAATAAAATGTTTTGATAAAAAATGGTATTAAAAACAAGAGCATCAATTAGATGCTCTTGTTTTATTATTTTTAAATTACTTACCTTCTTCTCCTAATTTTTTCATTTCAGAATCAAAAATTGCTTGAAACTTTTGTTTGTCATAATCTAATTTCAATTTAGCATCACTAGATATTTTTTGATTTATTTTGTCTAACACTCCAGTTTTGTTAGCTTCTAATGCAATCCATACTATATAAGCTTTATCAGAAGGATCTTGAAAAGTTTTTTGTCCAAGTTCTTTAACATTACTCATTTCTAAATTAACAACCTCGCGAGATAATTCTTCAAATTTATTTTCAAATTCTTGTTTATTACCTACAGTTCTTTGATTTGTATATTGATCTGTTACTCTTTTTACAACAGCATTAATATTTGCTGCCATTTCAGCTCTAGAATTTTGATAGGCAATTTTTTTTGCAGTAGCTAAATCTGGAGATTTACCTGATTGTTTTGATCTAAAATTCTCTTCGTCACTTCTGTATTCTTTCGAATCAAAAGGAGTTGAAATTTCAATTAAGCCTTCTTGTTTAGCAACTGGCACAGCAGTTACAGCTGCTTTTTTTGATTTACAGCTAGTTATCGTCATTAATGCGATTGCTGGTATTAATAAATAGTTAATTGTTTTCATGGTGTTGATTTTTTAATTGTTATTTGTTTGTTTAAATGTAATATTTCAATTGTTATTCCAAAAATTAATAATGCTTTTATTTTAACCTATTTTAACTAATTCCTCTTCCACATCTTTTTCAACTCTTAGGTTTTGAATAATGAATTCCTGACGTTCTTGCGTATTTTTACCCATATAATAATTCAACAATTCATGTATAGAAGCCTTTTGGTCAAGCAATACAGGCTCTAAACGAATATCTTTTCCAATAAAATGTTTAAACTCATCGGGAGAAATCTCTCCTAAACCCTTAAATCGAGTAATTTCGGGTTTTGGACCTAATTTAGCAATCGCAGCCATTCTTTCCGCATCACTGTAGCAATAAGCAGTTTCTTTTTTATTTCTAACCCTAAATAATGGCGTTTGTAAAATAAATACATGGCCATTTTTCACTAAATCAGGAAAAAATTGTAAAAAGAATGTTAATAATAATAACCGGATGTGCATACCATCCACATCGGCATCGGTTGCAATAACCACATTATTATAACGTAATTCATCCAAGCCATCTTCAATATTTAAAGCGGCTTGTAATAAATTAAACTCTTCGTTTTCATAAACTACTTTTTTACCTAAGCCAAAAGAGTTTAAGGGCTTTCCTTTTAAACTAAAAACAGCTTGTGTATTTACATCGCGTGTTTTAGTAATTGAACCACTTGCAGAATCTCCCTCACAAATAAAAATCATTGTATCCAAACTACGAGGATCTTTACTATCGGTAAAATGAACTCTACAATCTCTTAACTTTTTATTATGAAGATTCGATTTTTTTGCTCTATCTCGTGCTAGTTTTTGAATTCCAGATAATTCCTTTCGTTCGCGCTCGTTGGCAATAATTTTCGCCTCAATACTTTTTGCAACATCTGGATTTTTATGTAAATAATTATCTAAATGTTGTTTTATAAAATCATTCACAAAAGAACGCATAGATTGTCCGCCAGGTGAAACATCATTAGAACCTAATTTTGTTTTAGTTTGAGATTCGAAAACAGGTTCTTGAACACGAACCGAAATAGCAGCAACAATTGACTTTCGAACGTCAGAAGGATCAAAATCTTTTTTATAAAATTCGCGAATTGTTTTAACAACAGCCTCACGGAAAGCAGTTTGATGCGTTCCTCCCTGAGTAGTGTATTGCCCATTTACATAACTATAATATTCTTCCGAATAATGTTCGTTACTATGCGTCATTGCTAATTCTATATCATCACCTTTTAAATGAATAATTGGATAAATGATTTCACCAGTAATGTTTTTTTCTAACAAATCTTTTAAACCATTGTCTGATTTATAAACTTGTCCATTAAAATGAAGGGTTAAGCCTGTATTTAAAAAGGCATAATTCCATAGCATTTTGTCAATATACTCATGCACATAATGGTATTTCTTAAAAATAGTATCATCTGGACGGAATTCAACATAAGTTCCGTTAGCTTCTGTTGTCTTTTCGAGTTTAGATTCTTTAACCAAATTTCCACAAGAAAAATCGGCTGTTTTCATTTGACCATCTCTAAAAGCAGTTACTCTAAAATGAATGGATAAAGCATTTACGGCCTTAGTTCCTACTCCATTTAATCCAATTGATTTTTTAAAGGCCTCGCTATCATATTTTCCACCAGTGTTCATTTTAGAAACCACTTCAACTACTTTTCCTAAAGGAATTCCGCGACCGTAATCTCTAATGCAAACAGCTCCATCTCTTACCGAAACTGTAATTTTTTTTCCGGCACCCATCATAAACTCATCAATTGAGTTATCCATAACTTCCTTGATAAGCACATAAATACCATCATCAAAAGCAGAACCATCACCCAATTTGCCAATATACATTCCGGGACGCATCCGAATATGCTCTTGCCAATCAAGGGATTTAATACTGTCTTCGTTATAACTTGCTATTTCTTTTGCCATTTTTATATTAGTTTTTAATTCCCAAACAATTAACGAGTGAAAATTTCTTAAACATTAAACCTAAAATGCATTACATCTCCATCATTCACAACGTATTCCTTACCTTCAACTTTTAATTTCCCAACTTCTTTACAAGCTGTTTCGGAACCATAATGAATGTAATCATTATAAGCAATTACTTCAGCTCTAATAAATCCTTTTTCAAAATCGGTATGAATCACACCTGCTGCTTGTGGAGCAGTCATTCCTTTTTCAATTGTCCAAGCCCTCACCTCTTTTACACCAGCCGTAAAATAAGTTTGAAGTTTTAATAACGTATAAGCTTGCTTAATTAATTTATTTACGCCAGGTTCATCTAACCCCATTTCAGCTAAAAACATTTGTTTTTCTTCATAGGTTTCTAAAGATGAAATTTCACTTTCCATTGCTGCAGTAATTACTAATATTTCAGCACCTTCATTTTTTACAGATTCTTTAACTTCATCCACGTATTTATTTCCTGATTTTGCAGAAGCTTCATCCACATTGCAAACATACATAACTGGTTTAATAGTTAGCATGTGTAAATCTTCAATATAAGGCAATTCACTTTCTTCTAAAACACAAGCACGAGCAGATTTTCCACTTTCTAAAGTTTCTTTTACTTTTAAAAGCGTATTATAAGTTCTTACAGCCTCTTTATCATTACCTAATTTACCAGCTTTTTCAAACTTTTTAATTTTAGCTTCAACTGATTCTAAATCTTTTAATTGTAATTCAGTATCTATAATTTCTTTATCACGAACAGGATTAACATTTCCATCAACATGTATTATATTATCATCATCAAAACAACGTAAAACGTGCAAAATAGCATTACACTCGCGGATGTTAGCTAAAAATTTATTCCCTAAACCTTCGCCTTTACTTGCCCCTTTTACTAAACCTGCAATATCAACTATTTCGACAGTTGTAGGTTGAATTGCCTGAGGTTTAACTAATTCTGATAATTTGGTTAAACGTTCATCAGGAACTGTGATTACACCAACATTAGGTTCAATAGTACAAAAAGGAAAATTAGCCGCTTGTGCTTTTGCATTACTTAAACAATTAAAAAGAGTTGATTTTCCTACGTTAGGCAACCCTACAATTCCACATTTTAAAGCCATTGTATTATATATTAAATTTTGTTGTTTATACGATTAGTGGTATGTTTTATAAATAATCTACAAATATATTAAAAACAGTAGGTAAGCATTGCTATTATTTGTAGTAATACCAAACAGTTTTTAACAATTAGGTGTATTTAATTGTGCAAAACAATTTTAGACTTTTTATTTTTAAACAACCTGTGATTATTATCAACATTGGCTCTGTAACGATAAATCAAATAGTATTTTTACAAAAAAAAATAATTTATGATTGATATTTCTACCTTAGAAAAGACTGCAACTCAAACCCGAAGAGACATTGTTAGAATGGTTCATGCTGTAAATTCAGGTCATCCAGGCGGCTCATTAGGATGTACAGATTATTTAGTAGCTCTTTATAATGGAGTCATGAATCATAATCCGAAAAATTTCACAATGGACGGAATTGGTGAAGATTTGTTTTTTTTAAGTAATGGTCATATCAGTCCAGTATTTTATAGTGTATTAGCACGTTGTGGTTATTTTCCTGTTGAGGAATTAAAAACATTTCGGAAATTAAATTCTCGTTTACAAGGTCATCCAACTACACATGATCATTTACCTGGAGTTCGCATTGCTAGTGGTTCATTAGGGCAAGGAATGAGTGTTGCAATTGGAGCTGCATTAGCAAAAAAATTAAATAAGGATAATTCAATTATTTATAGTCTTCATGGCGATGGTGAATTGCAGGAAGGTCAAATTTGGGAAGCTGCCATTTATGCTGCGGCTAACAAGGTTGATAATTATATTGCAACCATTGATTATAATGGTAGACAAATAGATGGAGATGTTGAAAACGTTTGTTCGTTAGGCGATTTAAAAGCAAAATTCGAAGCCTTTGGTTGGCAAGTTTTAGAAACTGAAAAAGGAAATGATTTAGCTTCAATTATTGAAGGATTAAATAAAGCAAAAACATTTATTGGAAAAGGAAAGCCAATTATAATTATTATGAAAACTGAAATGGGTGCTGGAATTGACTTTATGATGGGAACACATAAATGGCATGGTTCGGCTCCAAACGATGAGCAATTAGCAAAATCATTAGCTCAATTAGAGGAAACACTAGGAGACTATTAAAGAATTATAAATGTTGAATTATAAATGTTGAATTATAAATGAATGTATTCCATAAAAAAAAATCATTAAAATTTATTTTAATAATTTATTCAACATTTATAATTCAACATTCAACATTTTCTCAAACAAATCGTATACTTTTTATTTTTGATGATTCATATAGTATGTATGCCCCATGGAATAGCAACATAAAAATTGAAGTTGCAAAAAAAATAATGGGCGAGTTTTTGGATAGTATTAAAACAATTCCAAATTTAGAAATAGCACTTAGGTGTTATGGACATACAACATTTATTAAACCAACACGAAATTGCAAGGATACAAAGTTAGAAGTACCATTTGCAAAGGCTTATGAAAATGCCATAAAAATAAAACAACGAATACAAAAATTAGAACCGCTTGGAACTACGCCAATAGCCTACTCTTTAGGCGAATGCGTTAATGATTTTACTCCGTGCAGTGATTGTAGAAATATTGTTATTTTAATAACTGATGGCATTGAAGAGTGCGAAGGAAACCCCTGTGAAGTATCGAAAGAATTACAAAAAAAGGGAATTTTTTTACGTCCTTTTGTTATTGGAGTTGGCTTAGATGTTAAGTTTGCTGACGTATTTGGTTGCATGGGGAAATTTTATGACGTTAGTAATGAAGCCAATTTTAAGGATGTATTAAATTTAGTTTTAACAGAAGCAATTACGCAAACTACCGTTCAGGTGGATTTATTGGATATTAACAAACATCCAACAGAAACAAATGTTACGATGACATTTTTTGACAACCAAACAAAACAAATAAAATATAATTATTTACATACAATTAATATTGCAGGAAACCCTGATACCCTAATTTTAAATCCATTTAAAACATATGATTTATTAGTACACACTATTCCTCCCATTGAAAAAAAGAATATTATAATTACTCAAGGTAAACACAATATTATTCCGGTTGATGCACCGCAAGGTTTTTTAAGTTTATTGATTGAAGGAAATATTTCTAAATATTATCCAACCTGTATTGTTCGGAAAAAGGGAGAAATGGCAACCATTAATGTTCAGGATTTTGGAAAGACGGAAAAATACTTAATTGGTAAATATGATATTGAAATTTTAACACTACCCCGAATAAAAATGTTTGATATTGAAATAAAACAAAGTGAAGATCATAAAATATTTGTTCAAAGTTCTGGGAGTGCTTATATTTCAAAAGGAGGAGCTGGTTTTGGAAGTATTTATTTGGATGATGGAAAAAAGATGATTTGGGTTTGTAATTTAAATTTTAATTTAAATACTGAAATTATTTATCTCCAACCAGGTAATTATAAATTAGAGTTTAGGTATGATGGCATAAAAGAAACGATAAAAACGATAGAAAAAAGATTTATTATTTTACCTAAAATAGCTACTAATATTAGGTTTTAAATAAAGTAAAGGTTAATAAATAAACCAGATATTAAAAATAATTTGGCAAAGGGAATGATAAATGATATATTTATATTTCAAAAAAAATAATATGATAAAAAAAGTACTTTTAACGGGTTTAATACTTACTTCTTCAATTTTGATAAAAGCTCAAAAGGATGAAACAAAAGAATTAAATTGCTATAATAAATGGTCAATTAAATTTGACGAAAGAGGTGCAGAAGAAGTTTTGGATGGCGTTTATTCAGATGTAATTATTACATCTCGTGTTGGAGCAACTTCAAAATGTTTTAGTGGAAAAGCTGAAGTGATAGGAAAAAAATTAACTAAGTTTTATATTACATTGGAAGATGGATCTTATGAAGAAGTAAAAAGAACTTGGAAAGATAAATCAAATTCTGAAGTTTATATTATTAATGGAATTAGTAAAACGATGATTACCGTTAATACTGAATTAATTAATGTATTATGGCCTAAGAAAATTAAGCCTAAAAAAGCAGCAATGAAACAAGCTCCTGAACCAACTGACGATTAATTTGAGTTTTATAATGATAAATAAAAAAGTCCGATAACATAATGTTATCGGACTTTTTTATTTATAAAATTCGGAAATTAATATTCATCTTCATTAAAGAAGAAATCATCTTTTGTAGGGTAATCTGGCCAAATTTCTTCAATAGTTTCGTAAGCTTCACCTTCGTCTTCCATTTCTTGTAAATTTTCAATTACTTCCATTGGCGAACCCGAACGAATTGCAAAATCTATTAATTCATCCTTAGTTGCTGGCCAAGGGGCGTCTTCTAACCATGATGCTAATTCTAGTGTCCAATACATATTGCTTTGTTTTATTTTTCTGCAAAAATAAAAAATAAATTGACTTGTACAACATTTTCTTTAACATAGTGATTTTTATCAAAAAACTGAAAATCAATATCTTAAACTTAAATACTAAAACTTTTTTCAAATAGGGCTGATTTATCATTTTTAAGCACTAGTGTATAATCTCCCTTTTTAAAACCTCGTACATTAAAATCAGCTTTATAATCATAATTTTCGGGTTGAAGCCATTTTCCGAAAATTTCAGAAACTGTATTTCCTTTTTCGTCAATAATATAACAATATGAATAACATGTTTTTGCAACCGAATAAGTTATATCAGCTTTAAATCTAATTGGAAAATCATAGATTGCGCCAGTTTGACTCACATTTGATTTTTTTAATAATGTATACCAAGGCTGCGGTTCGCCCTTAACATTTGCAACAAAACTCCTAACTAAAGTAGCAATTGAATCATTGCTACTTGTAATGTTTGCTGTTTCTTTGTTATCACTAATAGCCCAAACACTATATTGTTGAGTGTTTTGATCTACTGGATGATCTTTTAAATATTGAGCAAGAGCAACCAAACTATTATCTGCCATTTTTCCCAATGTGTATTTAGCACCTTTTTGAGGACCACCTTTTGTAGCTTCGCAACAAAACCCTTTAATATCAAATGTTTTAACTTCTTTAGAACGTAAAACTAAAATTTCGTCATGGGTGATTAATATATCCTGATAATCATTTTTACCAGCATCGGAATTAAATCGCCAGCCTGCAGGAATTGTTATACACAAGGAATCTTTAATTAAATTAGTTATACTATAATTTAATTCTAATCCACCAGCACAAATAGATTTTGCTGAGATTAACTTTTTTTCAAACGCCTGTTTTAATGAGACCTTTGTTTTAGCACTTACATTATTAAATAAAAATAAGGTAGCTGTTGTTCCGAAAATAATTGACTTAACGTTCATAATAAGGAGTATTTAATAGTATAATACATACTTGAAAAATAGTTACAGATTATTATTGCGATTCAATC
>CAIYSA010000312.1 GCA_903928655.1 uncultured Bacteroidota bacterium | reverse complement strand
TTTTTTAATAAAAAAAAACATGCAACTTATTCAAAAAGATAATCCTAAAACAATTAAAGCTTGGACATTTTATGATTGGGCAAACTCTGTTTTTCCATTAGTAATTACATCGGCTATTTTCCCAAATTTTTATGATTATGTTACAACGCATGATGACGCTAAAAATATGATAGGAAAAACTGTTTTATTTTTTGGAAGAGAATTCGAAAATCAAAATATATACACTTTCATTTATGCTTTTGCCTTAACTATAGTTGTAATTATAACACCTTTATTAAGTGGGATTGCAGATTACTTAGGAAATAAAAAACGTTTTCTTCAATTCTTTTGTTACTTAGGTTCTTTATCGTGTATGTGTTTATATTTCTTTGATAGAAATCATTTAGAATTAAGTTTTATACCATTTATTACTGCTACTGTTGGTTTTTGGGGCAGTTTGGTTTATTATAATTCCTATTTGCCAGAAATAGCAAGCGAGGAAAATCAAGACAAAGTAAGTGCTCGTGGTTTTTCGATGGGATATTTAGGAAGTTCAATATTACTTATTGTTTGTTTAGTTGGCATTATGGTTTTTAAATATCAAGAAACTACGGTTAATGGAATTGTTGTTAGTACGACTGGATTTTTTAAAGTAAAATATTCATTTTTATTAACTGGAATTTGGTGGATGGGTTTTGCTCAATATACCTTTAAAAATTTGCCTAATAAAAGCAATACTATAAAAGGTAAAAATACTAAAGGACTTTTACTTAAAGGTTTCAAAGAATTAATAACGGTATCAAAACAAATAATAAAAATTGTAGAATTAAAAAGATTTTTAGGGAGCTATTTTTTTTATAATATGGGAGTGCAAACTGTAATGGTTGTTGCCGTGTTATTTGCACGAAATGAAATAGACTGGGGAATAGGCGAAGCAGCAGAAAAAGATAAAACAACTTCTTTAATCATTAGTATTTTAATTATTCAATTCATTGGTGTTTTAGGAGCGTTTGTTTTTTCAAGAATGTCAAGTAGAATTGGCAACATAAAATCAATTATGGTAGCAATTGCTATTTGGATTTTCATTTGTTTTTATACGTATTTAATTGTTCGATTACCAATTCATTTTTATGTAGTTGCTGTTTTAGTAGGATTTGTAATGGGAGGAATTCAATCATTATCACGAAGTACGTATAGTAAATTATTACCAGTAACTGAAGATAATACAAGTTATTTTAGTTTTTATGATGTGATGGAAAAATTAGGAATGATTATAGGAACGGTTTCATTTGGTTTAATCAGTGAAATGACAGGAGGAATGAGACCAGCAGTATTGTCGCTTATTCTGTTTTTTGTAATTGGATTTATTGGATTATTATTTGTTCCTAAAAAATTAAAATCTCATTAATTATGATATACTCACTATTTCGTATTCTTCTTAAAATTACAAGTAAGTTTTATTTTAAAACATTACAAGTAAAAGGTTTAGAAAATATCCCTAAAACTGGCGCTGTATTTTTTGTAGCAAACCATCCTGCGGCTTTTTTAGATCCGATGGTATTAGCAACTATCATTGAACGGCAAATTTCTTTTTTAGGAAAGGGTGTGTTATTTGATAATAAAATTTTGCAATGGTTACTTCCTAAGTTCAATGTAATTCCTATTTATAGGAGTCATGAAACAAAAGGACAAGTGGGTAAAAATAAAGACGTGTTTATACAATGCTATAAACATTTTGCTAAAGCTGGTACATTACTTGCTTTTCCAGAAGGCATTTCGTTAACAGAACGAAAAATAAAAAAAATCCAAACAGGTACTGCTCGCATTTGTTTGGGAGCTGAAGCAGAATATAATTATGGTTTAGATATTAAAATTATACCAATAGGTTTAAATTTTTCTAATCCTCATAAATTCCATAGTGATTTATTTGTGAATATTGATAAACCAATTAATGTTTCTGATTTTTATGAATTATATAAACAAGATACTTTTAAAGGGGCTCATGCTTTAACTGATGAAATCCGTTTTCGATTAGAAAATCAAGTGATTGCCATACAAGATGCTGAAGTGGATAAATTGGTGTCAAATATTGAAATGATTTTTAAAGCTCAAATACTAAAGGATTTAGGACATTCTCCAAAAATAATGGAACATGATTTTAATGTTACTCGATCAATTAATGATTCTGTTAATTATTTTTTAGAAAGAGAACCGCAAAGAGTTGAGAATATAAAAAACAAAATTGACAAATATTTAAACGACTTAGAATTAATTTCATTGAATGATGATTTAATTAAAAATGTAGAAAAAAATACGCCAATGCTTGATACGTTTAAATCGTTATTTTATTTAATTATTGGGTTTCCATTTTTTGTATACGGCACACTTAATAATTTCTTCCCTTTTCGTATTCCGGGATGGGCAGCTCCCCGTATTTCAAAAAGTATTGAATTCAGAGGACCGATTTCTTTTGCGATGGGAACCTTTACTTTTATTATATTTTACTCACTGCAAATTTGGTTAGTGAATAAATATATAAATGAATGGCCAATCGTTTTGGCATATATCATAATGTTGCCACTATCTGGCCTATTTGCATTTTATTATTTTAAGCGATTTACAACCATTAGAGGTAACTGGAAAATCCTTTCATTATTCTACAAAAAAACAAATTTAATGACATCACTTATTACAACTCGACAATTGATAATTGAAGATTTAGAAAACGCAAGAAGAGAATATGTTGCTTATCGAGATGCTCCTAAACCAATATTATAAAATTAAAATTC
>CAIYSA010000311.1 GCA_903928655.1 uncultured Bacteroidota bacterium | reverse complement strand
AGGGCTTACTAAAGTGTATTTTTATAGTTTCTTTTCTTGCTTTAAACATTTCGTCTGGTAAAAATAGCATTTCAATATTTACTTTTATTCCTAATCGTTTTCTCCACATCGCAAAATTGTAAAAGAATTTTGAATTTTCTCCCTCAATAAAAACAGGTTGTATCATTCTACCATGATCAACAGCTTGCGTTACAAAACTTTTTTTCCATTCCAAATCTCTTACTAAACCATTTTGCTTTCTTGAAACCAATCCTGCAGGAAATATTAATAATGCAGACTCTTCTCTAAATACCTCTTCAATAACCCTTAAATACTTTGCTGAAGTTGCACCTAATTTATTTACAGCAACATATATTTCACCATAATTTTTTATGCTTTTTAAAACATCATTTACCAAAAACCGCACATCTGGCCTGATATCTCCAACAGCTTTAATCAAAGCCATCCCGTCCAAACCACCTAAAGGATGATTTGATACAATAACAACACTCCCTGTTTTTGGAACTAATTCTGAATTTAAAGATTCGACCTTTGCTCCTAATTGAATTAACCCTTTTCTGTTAAATTCTAAACCATAATCATCTTTTAAAATAACCATCGTTTTATTGATGTCATCTTCATGTAGCTTTTTTTTAAGCCAATTTATTGCAAATCTAGGCAACCATTTATATAGTTTATAGGCTTTTTCTTTTAAGACCTTCTCAATATCTATAAATTTTTCATTTTTCATATATGCGCATTCAAAGGTAATATAATTGTTAATATCTCAAATAGGTAAACATAAGAGATTCGATATTGGATTGGTTGTTCTAAAATTTAATATTATCAATAAAATATGATGTTTTGAGGCACATGGAAATTCATTTGCATAGTCATTATTTCTCTAATAATTATTAACAGTTGTTTTAATTTTCAACAAAAGTGGTAAAAAATGGTGTTTTGTGGTAATAAGTGGTAAAATTTTAATATTTTTGACACAATTCAAACCAAAATCAATGATGCAAAGCCTTATAGGAGAATTTGATTGTAAAGTAGATGCGAAAGGGCGTTTTATGTTTCCTGTTAATTTAAGGAAACAACTAGATGCATCTTTTGAACAAGGTTTTGTTATTAATAGAAATCTTCATCAAAAATGTTTAGTACTATATCCAATCACAGAATGGAATAAACTAAATAAGAAATTAAGTAAGCTAAACAGGTTAATTAAAGCGAATGACGTATTTGTAAGGAAATTCACTGGTGGTGCAACAGGTGCTGATGCAGATAATACTGGTAGAGTTTTATTGCCAAAATCTTTAGTTGATTATGCTGGAATTGCAACTGACATTAAAATATTAGGAAGTAATAATGTAATTGAGATTTGGGATAAAAATTTATATGATCAATTCCTTTCTCAAGATGTTGATATTGAAAAATTAGCTCAAGATGTTTTAGGGAATTTAAACTTTAATGATGGAGATGATGACTAAAACATATCATATCCCAGTTCTTTTACAATCCTGCATACAATATTTGGATATAAAGGCTGATGGTGTTTATGTTGATTTAACTTTTGGTGGAGGCGGACATGCTAAAGAAATTTTAAAACATCTATCCAAAAATGGAAAGCTTTTTGCTTTCGATCAGGATGAGGATGCCAAAGCAAATATACCTGACGACAACCGTTTAATTTTTATCCCACATAATTTTAGATATATTTCAAATTATCTGAAATTATATGGCATTAACCAAGTTGATGGAATATTGGGTGATTTGGGAGTTTCCTCTCATCAGTTTGATAAAGGTGAGCGTGGTTTTTCAATTCGTTTTGATGCGGACTTAGATATGAGAATGAATCAAAAAAGTGCTTTAACTGCGCATAAGGTTTTAAATACTTATGATGTGATACAACTCACTAATATGTTTAGAGAATATGGCGAAGTTGATAACGCATTTAAACTTGCAAATATTATTGTAGAAAATAGGCCAAATGGTTTAATAGAAACTACTACTGAGTTTAATGAAGTTATAATTAGATGTACTCCAAAATTTGAAGCTAATAAATATTTAGCAAAAGTTTACCAAGCAATTCGTATTGAAGTTAATCAAGAAATGGAAGCATTGAAAGAATGTTTAACTCAATGTTACAGTTTGCTTAAGCCAAATGCTCCCTTAGTTGTAATGAGCTATCATAGTTTAGAAGATAGGTTAGTGAAGAATTTAATTCGTTCAGGAAATGTGGAAGGTATTGAGGAAAAGGATATTGTATTTGGAATAGTAAAAAAATATTTTAAACCAATTACAAATAAACCTATCGTGCCAGGTACTGCAGAAATTTTAGAAAATTCGCGAGCAAGAAGTGCAAAATTAAGAGTAGCGATTAAATTATAAATGGCAAATAAATTTAGAGATAAACCAATACTAACTGAAGTTGAAGAGCTTGAAGCATTTGATGCTATTGAAGAAGAAATACCCGTTGAAGAAAAGCCTAAAAAACAAGGAAAAAAAGGGGTATTGGCAAAAGGTTTATCAAAAGTGTTTGGTGGTTCTTTTTTAAGTAACGACAAGGCAGTTGAGATGATTCCATTTATTTTGTTTTTAGGGGTGATTGCAATTTTTTATATCGCAAATGGATATTATGCTGATGACAAAATTAGAGAAGTAAATAGAACAAGTAATGAAATAAAAGAATTACGTACCGAATATATCTCATCAAAATCAGATTTAATGTTTATAAGTAAACAAAGTGAAATTGCTAAACGAGTTGAAACGCTAGGATTAAAAGAACCTGTTGTTGCTCCAATGAAAATTGAAATAGATACGATAAAATAATAATTGGAAAATAAAAAAGACATATTATCTCGCAGTTACATCGTATATATTATGCTTTGTGTGTTTGCTATTTTTATTTTATATAAAATGTTTATAATTCAGTTTAAAGAAGGTGAACATTGGAAAGCCAAAGCCGAAGAGCTTACAACTGATTTAAAGACAATTGATGCAGTTCGTGGTAATATTTTTGATGAGCATGGAAATTTATTAGCTACTTCATTACCATATTACGAAATCGCTGTAGATATAAACGCACCCTCAATTGATAAAAATTTATTTGAAAGTAAAATTGATTCGCTAGGGTTTTGTTTGGCAAATTTATTTAAGGATAAATCTGCTAATACCTATACTAAAATTTTGCGTAAGGCAAGAAATAAGGGCGAAAGATACCTTGTTTTAAAAAGAAATGTGTCTTATAAAGACCTAAAAAAATTAAAGACTTTCCCAATTTTCAAAAAAGGAAAACGTGGTGGGTTAGTTACTTTGCAAACTAATAAACGAGAACGACCTTTTAAAATGTTAGCCGCTCGTTCAATAGGTTACGTTCAATATCAAAAAAAAGACACCCTAAAAGTGGGTTTAGAAGGGGCATATGATTCAATATTAAAAGGAATAAGTGGACAACGTTTAATGCAGAAAATTGCAGGTGATGTTTGGCGCCCTATAAATGATGAAAATGAAGTTGAACCAAAAGATGGAAGCGATTTATATACAACCATAGATATTAATATTCAGGATGTTGCAGAAAACGCGTTATTAAAAACATTAATAAAAAATAATGCATCACACGGTTGCGCTATTTTGATGGAAGTTAAAACTGGTAAAATAAAAGCTATTGCAAATTTAACAAGAGATGGTAAAGATTCAACTGGTTCTTATTCCGAAAATTTAAATTATGCTATTGGTTATGCTACAGAACCAGGCTCAACTTTTAAATTAGCTTCATATTTAGCAGTAATTGATGATTATGATTTAAGTTTAAATGAAAAAATACATGTGGGAAATGGTGAAGTTACTTATTATACTAAAACTATTAAAGATTCTCATGCTCCCGAAACTGCTATTTTAACTTTACAACGAGCTTTTGAGGTTTCTTCTAATTGTGCTGCTGCAAAAACAATAATGAAATATTATTCGAAGAATCCACAAAAATATGTCGATAAAATAAATTCTTTTCATTTAAATAAAAAACTTGGCTTATCAATTCTAGGTGAAGCGGCTCCATTAATTAAAAACCCTAATAATAAAAATGATTGGTCAGGTATAACTCTTCCACAAATGAGTTACGGTTACGAAACATTAATTACTCCCTTGCAGATATTAACACTTTACAACGCCATTGCGAATAATGGGAAAATGATTCGCCCACGTTTTGAAAATGAGATAAAAAGAAATGGAGTAACTGTTAAAACATTTAGCACTGAAGTAATCAGTGAGCAAATTGTAAAACCAGCTACTGTTATAAAAGCAAAAAAAATGTTGGAAGGCGTTGTAGAAAATGGAAGTGGAAAAGGATTAAATATTACAGCTTTTAAGGTTGGCGGAAAAACTGGAACGGCTCAAATTGCAAATGTTGGTGTTAAAAAAGTAGCGGGCAAAACATTATATGGTGGTGTTGGTGAGCGCAAATACCAAGCTTCATTTGTAGGTTATTTTCCTGCTGATAATCCTTTGTATACATGTATTGTTGTTATTAATTCGCCAAGTAACGGAATTTATTATGGTGGATTAGTTGCAGGACCAGTATTTAAAGAGATTGCTGAAAAAGTTTATTCTACAAGTTTAGATTTTATTCAACCAATAAACAATAAGAAAAATATATTGACTTATGCACCTAGTTCAATAAAATCAAATAAAGTGGAGTTAGAAGCTATTTATAAAAATTTTAATCTACCAACCACAAAAATTTATTCAGAAAGTTTGACATCTTCTCAAATTAAAACCGTAAAGGCTTACGAAACTATTGAGGGATCAAATATAGAAAGCCAATTGAAAAAAGGAATAGTGCCAAATTTAAATGGATTAACCGCTAAAGACGCCTTGTTTTTGCTAGAAAATAGTGGGTTTAATGTGACATTATTTGGAATGGGTTCAGTAAAAAAACAATCATTAGAGGTTGGAAAAAAGTTTAATAAAGGAGATAAAATAACATTGATACTAAGTTAAATAGTGAAATTACTAAGCGACATATTATATAAAACCAGACTCGATGAAATTGTTGGATCCACTAATCTTGCAATATCTTCTGTTACTTTTGATTCCCGTCAAGTAAAAAAAGATTCTTTATTTATTGCAACCGTTGGGGTAACAGTTGATGGTCATAAATATATAGATAAAGCTATCGAAATGGGTGCAATTGCTATTGTTTGCGAAGACCTTCCCTATCAGATAAACGAAAATATAACTTATATTAAAGTTTTAAATTCTTCTGAATCATTAGGATATATTGCATGTAATTTTTATGATAATCCTTCTGAAAAATTAAAATTAATTGGTGTTACCGGTACAAATGGTAAAACAACAACTGTTACATTATTATTTAATTTATTTAGAGGACTTGGTTATAATGTTGGCTTATTATCAACTGTAGAAAATAAAATAAATAACGTTGTCATTCCTTCAACACACACAACGCCTGATGCCTTAGAATTAAATCAGTTGTTAAACAATATGGTTGAACAAGGTTGTCAGTATGCTTTTATGGAAGTGAGTTCTCATGCAATTGTTCAACACCGTATTACTGGTCTTCAGTTTACTGGGGCTGCATTTTCAAACATTACACACGACCATTTAGATTATCATAAAACATTTGATGAATATATAAAAGCTAAAAAATTATTTTTCGATAATTTACCTACCGAAGCTTTTGCTCTTACCAATAAAGATGATAGAAACGGAATGGTAATGTTGCAAAACACAAATGCAAAAAAATACAGCTATGGTTTGAAATCAATCGCTGATTTTAAATGTAAGGTAATTGAAAATCATTTAAATGGTTTACTATTAAATATAGATAACCAAGAGGTTTGGATTAAATTAATCGGTTCGTTTAATGCATATAACGCTTTAGTAGTATACGCAGTTTCTCAATTGTTAAAACAAGATAAGGTACAAGTTTTAACTACGCTTAGTAATTTAAATTCAGTTGAAGGTCGTTTTCAATATGTGAAATCTAAAACAGGGATTATAGCTATTGTTGATTATGCACATACGCCTGATGCGTTAAAAAATGTTTTAGAAACTATAAAAGATATTAGAAATGGTAATGAGCAAGTGATTACTGTTATTGGTTGTGGAGGAGATAGAGATGCTGCAAAAAGACCAATTATGGCAAAGATTGCTTGTGAGTTAAGTACTAAAACTATTTTAACAAGTGATAATCCACGCAGCGAAAATCCTGAGGAAATTTTGAATCAAATGCAAAAAGGATTATCACCGGTTGAGGCAAAAAATGCACTGAGAATAAGTGATAGAAAAGAAGCAATTAAAACGGCAGTTGCCTTTGCCAAAGAAGGAGATATTTTATTAATAGCAGGAAAAGGACACGAAAAGTATCAAGAGATAAATGGAGTAAAGCACCACTTTGATGATTTTGAAATTATAAAAGAATTATTTGAATTAAATACTATATAATATATGTTTTATTACTTATTTCAATACTTAGATCAACACTTCAATTTTCCTGGAGCTGGTGTTTTTCAATACATTTCATTTAGAGCTGCATTGGCTTTATTATCGTCATTAATTATTACGATGATGTTTGGAAAACGAATCATTAATTTTATTCGCCAAAAACAAATTGGCGAAACAATACGAGAATTAGGACTTGAAGGACAAAATGAAAAAGCTGGTACACCAACAATGGGAGGCTTAATTATTTTAGCTGCTATTATTATCCCTACATTATTATTTGCAAAAGTTTTAAATGTGTATATCATACTAATGCTTATCACTACACTTTGGTTAGGCGCTATTGGTTTTTTAGATGATTACATTAAAGTTTTTAAAAAAAATAAAGAAGGTTTAAAAGGAAAATTTAAAATCGTTGGGCAAATTGGAATTGGATTAATTGTTGGTGCTGTATTTTATTTTCATCCTGATGTTGTAATAAAAGAAAGAGTAGCTGCCAATATTTCTAGTTCATATGAACATAATGATTTTGACGATGCAACAGGTAGTCAAAAGTCTTTAAGAATTCCTAAATATGCCGCTACTCCAATTAAAACAATTAAAACAACCATTCCATTTTTAAAAAATAATGAATTTGATTATACGAAAGTTCTTTCTTTTATGGGTGATAATGCTGTTAAATATGGTTGGTTAATTTTTATACCAATTGTTATTTTAATAGTAACAGCTGTTTCAAATGGTGCAAATATAACAGATGGTATTGATGGTTTAGCCGCCGGTACAAGCGCAATTATTGGTACAACTTTAGGCATACTAGCTTATGTAAGTGGTAATACTGTTTTTGCAGATTATTTAAATATAATGTATATACCAAACACGGGCGAGTTAGTGGTTTTTATGGCGGCATTTGTTGGTGCTTGTGTTGGTTTTTTATGGTATAACGCTTTCCCTGCTCAAGTATTTATGGGCGATACAGGAAGTTTAGCTATAGGAGGAATTATTGCTGTTTTTGCTATCGCAATTCGTAAAGAATTATTAATCCCCATTTTATGCGGTGTGTTTTTAATAGAAAATGTATCTGTCATCCTTCAAGTTGTATATTTTAAGTATCAAAAGAAAAGACATGGGCTAGAATTTGCAAAAGTTAATCGCTTATTTAAAATGGCACCACTTCATCATCATTACCAAAAGTCTGGTTTTCATGAATCAAAAATTGTCATGAGATTTTTTATTATAGGAATTATGCTAGCAGCACTCACTATTGTAACATTAAAATTAAGATAAAATAAATATTCGTTTTTCAAATCGCGCTAATAATATAAATGAACACTAATACTATCATATCTCAAACTAAAATTCGCATTGCCATTCTTGGCTCTGGCGAAAGTGGTGTGGGCAGTGCTATTTTAGCTAAAGCTAAAGGGTATGATGTTTTTGTTTCAGATAAAAATATAATTAGCGAAAAATATAAAACGGAATTAGTAAAATATAAAATCGATTTTGAAGAAGGTATGCATACCGAAGCTTTAATTTTAAATGCCAATGAAATTATAAAAAGCCCCGGTATTCCTGATAAAGCCGATTTAGTTTTAAAAGCAAAAGAAAAAAATATTCCTGTTATTTCTGAAATTGAATTTGCAGGAAGATATACAAGTGCAAAAATGATTTGTATTACTGGCAGTAACGGAAAAACTACTACTACACTATTAACTTATCATATTTTTAAAAAAGCTGGTTATAATGTTGGTTTAGCTGGTAATATTGGAAAGAGTTTTGCTTATCAAGTTGCAACTGAAAATTTTGATTACTATATTTTAGAATTAAGTAGCTTTCAATTAGACGACATGTATGCTTTTAAAGCAGACATTGCAATTTTATTAAATATAACGCCTGATCATTTAGATAGATACGATTATAAGTTTGAAAATTATGTTGCATCTAAATTTCGTATAGTTCAAAACCAAACATTTGCCGACTCATTTATTTATTGCGCTGATGATTTAGTAATAGAAGATTTTATGAAATTAAATCCAGTTAAAGCTGAAAAAATCCCTTTTAGCATTAAAAAAAATATTGAAGGCAACGGCGCCTTTTTACAAGAAAATAAAATAACCCTTAATTATAATAATAACCCTAATCCCTTAATCATGACAATAGAACAATTAGCACTAGCAGGAAAGCACAATGTTTACAATTCAATGGCCTCTTCCATGGCTGCAAGTATCGTTAATATCCGTAAAGATATTATTCGCGAAAGCCTTGAAGATTTTGTAAATGTTGAACATCGTTTAGAATTTGTTGCCACTGTAAATGGTATTGAATTTATTAATGATTCTAAAGCAACAAATATTAATTCGGCATGGTATGCTTTAGAAAGCATGGAGAAAACTGTTGTTTGGATTGTTGGTGGACAAGACAAAGGAAATAATTACGACGAATTAGTTGAGTTGGTGAACGAAAAAGTAAAAGCAATAGTTTGCTTAGGTGTTGATAATAAAAAAATTATTAAAGCATTTAAAAAATCTGTTGATATAATAATGGAAGCATCTTCTGCTGCTGAAGCAGTAGCAATGTCTTACAAATTAGCAAGTAAGGGTGATGCTGTATTGTTATCTCCTGCATGTGCAAGTTTTGATATGTTTAAAAACTATGAAGATAGAGGTGTTCAATTTAAATCAGCAGTTAGAGGTTTATAATATGAAACACATATTAAAAGAAATCAAAGCATCCAAATTAGAATCTTTTAAAAGAGATACTGAACATAATATGGAAGTTGTTGATACTATAGAAGGAATAACATATATAAATGATTCAAAATCAATCAATGCTAAATTGGCTGCCGAAAATATTAATTCTATTGATGCCGAATTAGTTTTGATTTTAGGTGGTGATGATTTGAAAACAGATTATTCTTGGTTTCAGTTTAATAATTATTATAATATTAAAACTGTTATTTATTACGGAAGAAGACTTCCCGAAATAAAAAATATTTTTAGTAAACATGTAATGGTAATTGTTATTGATGGATTAGAAAACGCTTTTAGCGTAGCTAAAAACAGAGCAATAAAAGATCAAGTTGTTTTGTTTTCTCCAGCTTGTCCTAGCTATGATGTGTTTGATAATTATATTAACCGAGGTAATAAATTTAAAAAACTAGTTTCTAAAATTAAATAAACAATGAAAGTATTTACTTACTTAAAAGGAGATAGGGTAATTTGGGCAATAGTTTTTCTATTGTCTCTACTTTCTATTTTAGTAGTATATAGTTCTGTTGTTACTTTGGCTCATAAATACAAACAAGGAAATGCCGAAGTCTTTTTATTTAAACATACATTTCTGATTATTTGTGGTATTATAATTATGTATATTATTCATAAATTAAAATACACGGTATTTTCTAGAGTAGCACAAATTGGAATTTTTTTAGTGATCCCTTTGTTATTATTTACCTTATTAAAAGGTGTGAGTGCGGGGGAAGCAAGCAGATGGATTGCAATACCAGGTTTAGGGTTAACGTTTCAATCTTCAGATGTCGCTAAGATTATTTTATTAATTTTTGTAGCTCGCACACTTACTTTAAAACAAGCCCAGTTAGATGATTTTAAAACACTTTTTAAATTAATTTTATTTCCTGTTGCATTTATTTGTTTTTTAATTTTTCCTGCAAATTTTTCTACCGCAGCCTTGCTTTTTGTAAACTGTTTGTTTTTAATGTTTGTTGGTGGTATTAGATTAAAATTTATTGGTTACATACTTGCCGCATGCGTTGGTTTTGCTTTATTACTTGGAGTAATAATTATGCAATTTCCAGATTTAATTCCGCGGGGCGCAACATGGAAAGCACGTATTGAGAATTTTAGTAATGGTGATTCTAAAAATAATTACCAAAGTGATCAGGCAAAAATTGCTATCGCTACTGGTGGTATTATTGGAAAGGGACCAGGAAATAGCACGCAGCGCGCATTTTTACCACAAGCTTCTTCTGATTTTATTTATGCAATTATTATTGAAGAATATGGTTTATTTACTGGTTCAGTAATATTATTTCTATATATGATATTATTATTTAGAGGAATTAGAATATTAAGGGATTCTGAAAAACGATTTGGTGGTTTAATTGCAGTTGGTTTAAGTTTTAGTTTGGTTTTTCAGGCTTTAATAAATATGGCTGTAGCTGTAAATTTATTTCCCGTAACAGGACAGCCTTTACCATTGGTTAGTATGGGAGGAACATCTGTTTGGTTTACATGTATTTCTATTGGAATTATTTTAAGTGTTAGTAAATCAAACGAAGAAAAGGAAACTATTGCTGAATAAATGAGACCATTAAAAATTATATTAAGTGGAGGAGGTACAGGTGGACATATATTTCCCGCTGTAGCTATTGCAAACGAAATAAAAAAATTAGTTCCTCATGCCGAAATTTTATTTGTAGGTGCTTTAGGAAAAATGGAAATGGAAAAAGTTCCTGCTGCTGGTTACAAAATTATTGGAGTTCCAATTGCTGGATTTCAAAGAAATTTTTCTTGGTCTAATTTTAAACTTCCTTTTTTAATTATCAAAAGTTTATTACTTACTCGTAAAATAATTAAAGAGTTTAAACCAGATGTTGTTATAGGTACTGGAGGTTATGCGTCTGGTCCTTTGTTGAAAGCGGCTACTAGTAATGGAGTTCCCGCTTTATTGCAAGAGCAAAATTCTTATGCTGGAATAACTAATAAAATTTTATCAAAAAAAGCGAGTAAAATTTGTGTGGCTTACGAAGGAATGGATCAATTTTTTGAAAAAGAAAAAATTATTTTAACCGGTAATCCTGTTAGACAAGATATTTTAAATGGTAATATTAACAGAGAAGAAGCCTATCAGTTTTTCAACCTTGATAAAAACAAAAAAACAATTTTAGTTGTAGGTGGCAGTTTAGGTGCACGAGGAATTAATGAAGCGATTGTTGAAGGCCTAAAACAGTTTGCGGATAATGATATTCAACTTATTTGGCAAACCGGAAAATTATATTTCGAAATAGCCAAAGAAAAAACAAAACCTTATGAAAATAAAAATATAAAGGCAATTGATTTTATTTCACGAATGGATTTTGCTTATTCAGTTGCAGATTTAGTGATTTCGAGAGCAGGAGCAGGCGCCATTTCCGAATTATGTATTGTGGTAAAACCTTCTATTTTAGTTCCTTTACCAAGTGCTGCGGAGGACCATCAGACAAAAAACGCGATGTCTTTAGTAAATAAAAACGCGGCTGTTTTAGTAAAAGAGATTGATGCGAAAAATAATTTGATAAATGAATCAATTGCACTAATTAATAATACAGAAAGATTAATTGAAATAAGTAAAAATTGTAAATCATTAGCAATGCCCAATTCTACAAGTATGATTGCAAATGAAGTATTAAAATTAGCCAACTATAAAATATAATGCAGATACTAAATTATAAATTATATTATTTCCTTGGTGTTGGTGGAATTGGAATGAGTGCGTTGGCACGTTATTTTAACCATTATGGTAAAATCGTATATGGTTATGATAAAACAGAAAGTAATTTATCTACACAATTAGAGGATGAAGGTATTCATGTTCATTATGACGAAGATGTTGTTTTATTAAAAAAAATTATTGCTGGATATGAAAAGGAAGAAATTTTATTTATCTATACCCCAGCAATTCCTAAAAATAATGAAGAATTGGTTTTTTTACAACAAAAAGAATTTAAACTTCAAAAACGTGCTTGGGTTTTAGGGGAAATTACAAAACAGTTTAAAACAATTGCAATTGCAGGTACACACGGTAAAACAACTACAACAACTTTAGTAGCGCATATTTTAAAAACAGCTGGCATTAATTGTTTCGCTTTTTTAGGTGGTATTTCTCAAAATTATCATACTAATTTATTGTTGGGAGACGCTAATGATGCCAATGCTTTCGTAGTTGTTGAGGCCGATGAATATGATCGTTCATTTTTAACTTTACATCCATATATTTCTGTAATAACGAGTGTAGATCCTGATCATTTGGATATTTATGGTGATAAAAATGCAATGCATGAAAGTTATTCTCAGTTTGCTTCCCAAACTCAAAAAGATGGATGTTTAATTGTTAAAAAAACTGTTGATAACGATTTGAATATCAAAGATAAACGACTGATCTACTCACTAAATTTAGATACAGATTTTTCTGCAAATTCTATAAATATTGTTGATGGCGAATTTTGTTACAACATCAATAGTATTATAGAGTCTATAAGCCACGTTGCTATTGGTTTACCGGGTTTGCATAATGTGGAAAATTCTATTGCAGCTGTAGCAGTTGCGCAAAAAATAGGTATAAAAGGTGATGTTATAAACAAAGCCTTACGTTCTTTTAAAGGTGTGAAAAGGAGATTTGATTACCGTGTAAAATCTAATTCTATAGTTTATATAGATGATTATGCACATCATCCGGAAGAATTGACCGCAGCAATATCAGCTGCTAAACAATTATATCCAGATAAAATCATTACAGGGATTTTTCAACCTCATTTGTTTTCTCGCACACGCGATTTTGCTGATGGGTTTGCTAAAAGTTTGGATTTGTTAGATGTCTGTGTACTATTGGAAATTTACCCTGCTCGCGAACTGTCTATAAGTGGAGTTAATTCGCAGATGTTGATTGACAAGATGACTATTGGAAATAAGTTCTTAGTGAAAAAGGAAAATGTTGTTGAGTTTTTGAAATCACAAAAAAATGAAGTTGTAATGACGTTAGGTGCGGGAGATATAGATTCGTTAATTGAGCCAATTGAAAAGTATTTAAAATCGATGCAGAATATTTAATCGAATGAAAATAAATAAAAAAATAATTACTATCGTTCTTTGGATTATTGGATTATCAACACTAATGGTATCATTAGCATTTGCAACTCGTTCTCAAAAAAATATTGAAATAAAGAATTTAAGTGTTAGTGTTTCTAATACAGATGTAAATACATTTATTGATGAAGAAGATTTAAAAGTTTATTTAAAGGATAGGCAAGACGCAATTTTAAATTCTGAAATTGAAAATTTTGATGAAACAAAAATTGAAAAAGCATTAAATGCGCATCCTGCAATTGAAAATGCAGAAGTATCCGTTGATGTGAATGGAGATGTAAATGTAAATGTTTTGCAACGTACGCCATTAGTTAGGATTTTTAATTTAGATGGTGAAAGTTATTATATAGATACCCAATCTAAATTAATGCCTTTAAGTGAAGCTCATACTGCCCGTGTTTTAATAGCAACTGGTTTTATTTTTGAACCATTTGCCCAAAGAGTTTCTATATCAGTTAAAGATATCATGAAAAATGAAAAGTTTAGCAAAGTTAGTGTTCTGGATGATATTTATAAATTGACAGAATATATTGTAAAGGATAGTTTATTGAAGAGTTTAGTGCACCAAATAAATGTTACAAACGAAAAAGAATTGGAATTATACTTAGCTGTTGGTAATCATAAAATAATTTTTGGAGACGCAAATGATATTGAAGAAAAATTTAAAAAGCTGAAAATATTTTATACTGATGGTTTAAATAAAACCGATGGTTGGAATAAATACTCAGTAATAAATGTAAAATATAAGAACCAAGTGGTTTGCACTAAAAAATAAAAAAAAGTTTATGGACGATAAACAAACAACACAAAAAGGAAAAATTATCGGCGACTTAGTTGTTGGCCTTGATATTGGTACAACTAAAATTGCCGCTATCGTTGGTTACAAAAACGAATTCGGTAAAGTAGAAATACTTAGTATTGGTAAAGCGGAATCGTTAGGTGTACAACGTGGTGTAGTTGCAAATATAGAGCAAACTATTGAGTCAATAAATAATGCAATAAAAATTGCAGCCGATAAAGCTGATATTGATATTGAAGAGGTTATTGTTGGTATTGCAGGCCAACACATTAAAAGTATGCAACATCGTGGCATGATTACTCGTAAGTCTTTAGATGAAGAGGTTAATCAAAATGATGTAGATAATTTAATTGATAATATGCACCGTTTGGTGATGAGTCCAGGCGAAGAAATTATTCATGTTATTCCACAAGAATATATTATTGATAATGAAGGTGGAATTAGAAATCCAATAGGTCATTCTGGAATGCGATTAGAAGGGAATTTCCATATTATTACCGGGCAAGTTTCTGCAGTAAAAAATATTTTTAAATGTGTTAATCGTGCTAAATTAACTACTGTTGATTTACATCTTGAACCTTTAGCTAGTGCTGATGCAGTTTTGAGCGAGGAAGAAAAAGAAGCTGGTATTGTATTACTTGATATTGGAGGAGGAACAACAGACGTTGCTATTTTTTATGATGGTATAATTCGTCATACTGCAGTTATTCCTTTTGGTGGAAATATTATTACTGATGATATTAAAGAAGGTTGTGGGATAATAAAAACACATGCGGAACAATTAAAAATGCGTTTTGGATCGGCTTTAGCTCAAGAAAATCAAATGAATGAAGTTATTTCTATTCCTGGTTTAAGAGGTCGTCCACATAAAGAAATTTCTGTTAATACATTAGCGCAAATCATTGAAGCTCGTATGGAAGAAATTTTAGACCTAGTGTTGTTTGAAATTAAAAACTCAGGTTACGAAAGAAAATTAGCTGGCGGAATTGTAATTACTGGTGGTGGCGCTCAACTAAAACATTTAAATCATTTAGTGATGAGGCACACAGGTTTGGATTGTCGCATCGGCACACCAAATGAGCATTTAGCTGGAGCTGACGATGAATTAAAAAATCCAATGTACGCAACAGCGGTGGGTTTAGTAATGAAGGGAATTGAAAAATATGAAAGAGAATTGAAACGAGGAACCAACGTTAATAAAGTAAAAGAAGAACCGAAAATTGTTGTTACGGAAGAAACTAGGAAGAAAGAAGAAAAAAATATTGTTGGTCATTCAACTAAAAAAGTAGGAAGTTTTTTTGCTGACATTGTAAATAAAACAAGAGATTGGATTTCAGATGACGTGGAATAAATTAAATTATACGAAATAAAATAAACTATAGAATTAAAATTAAGATTAAAATTTAAAACTAAATATCATGATGCAATTTGATTTACCTGAAAACGAAGAAAGCTCAATTATAAAAGTAATTGGAGTTGGTGGTGGCGGTAGTAACGCCGTTAACCATATGTTTAAACAAGGCATAAAAGGTGTTGACTTTATTGTTTGTAATACAGATAAACAAGCACTTTTAAAAAGTCCAGTTACTCATAAAATTCAATTGGGTAATTCTCTAACTAGAGGTTTAGGAGCTGGTGCAAAGCCTGAAGTTGGAAGAGATTCTGCTTTAGAAAGTATAGATGAGATAAAAAATATTTTAAAAGATAATACCGAAATGGTATTTATTACTGCTGGTTTAGGTGGTGGAACAGGTACTGGTGCTGCTCCAGTTATTGCATCTATTGCAAAAGAATTAGGTATTTTAACAGTTGGTATTGTAACAATTCCATTTTCATTTGAAGGAAAAAAACGTAGAGAGCAAGCTGAAAAAGGCTTAGAGGAAATGAAAAAATACGTGGATACTTTAATCGTTATTGGTAATGATAAACTTCGCGAAATTTATGGTAGTTTAAAAATGACTGAAGCGTTTGCTCATGCAGATAATGTATTGACTAGCGCTGCAAAATCTATTGCCGAAATTATTAGTTTACACATGCATGTCAATGTTGATTTTAATGATGTTAAAACTGTAATGCAAGATAGCGGTGTTGCAATTATGGGCTCTGCAATTGCAAGTGGAGAAAGAAGAGCTTTACGCGCAGTTGAACAAGCTTTAATTTCTCCGTTATTAAATGATAACGATATTAGTGGCGCTCGTCATGTATTATTAAATATCATGAGTGGTAGTGATGATATTGAAATGGATGAGTTTGGTGAAATCACTGATTTTATTCAAGAAGCAGCTGGTGGAACAGCCGAATTAATTACTGGTTATGGTACTGATCCATCTTTAGGCGATAACGTTTCTGTAACTATTATTGCAACAGGTTTTAATTCTAAAATGAGCACAGGTTATGAAGCTCCAATTTTTGCTGAAAGAAAATTAGTTAAATTTGATGAGGCTATTGTTACTAAAATTGAGCCCATTCAAACTACAATTATTGATGAAATAGAAAACAACGAACCTTTTGTTTTTATTAAAGACGAAGTAATTGAAGCTCCAATTTCAAATATCATCGACGAAGATCTAACAGCATTTGATAACGTAATTATTGAACCTGAAATCCCTGAAATGAAAGTTTACTCATTTGATGAAGATACAACTGAGGTAAAAAACATTTTACCATTATTTGAAACTCCAATTGAAAATATTGAAACAAATGCATCTCAATTTGTAATTAATGATGTAACTGAAAATGTGAATGAGGTTGTAAGTCAAAAATCATCAGATGAAATTACAAGAGAAGAACAAATTCGTTTAGCTCAAGAGCGTATTAAAAAACTAAAAGAGTTAACTCTTAAAATGAAAACTCCTGAAGGACTTTCTCATTTAGAAAAAGAATCTGCTTGGCAACGAAAACAAATAAATTTAGATTTAAATTCTACTCCTTCAACTGATTCTCAAGTTTCTCGTTTTACATTAGGTGAAAGTGATAATAAAAATATCGAAATTCGCTCTAATAATTCTTTTTTACATGATAATGTAGATTAAAAGTTTATTGAATTTTTGATAAAAGCCCATCTAGTTTAATCTAGATGGGCTTTTTTATTTCATAATTTTCGTTGAAAATGCATCAAAAATGTCTAATATTCACACATTTTAAGTAGAATTTGCGTAATTATTCGTTTTATTTGTCATTTTGTCATTTTTAAAGTATTGGTATAACCTTTGATTATCATAAGCGGATAAAAAATTATATTCTTAAATACATAAATAATAAGATACGATGAGCACAAAAACGACTACAGGAAAAATTAACGTACAAACCGAAAACATTTTCCCAATCATTAAAAAATTTCTTTACAGTGATAATGAAATCTTTTTAAGAGAATTAGTGAGCAATGCAACTGATGCGACTCAAAAATTAAAAGCTTTAACTTCGATGGGTGAAGCTAAAGGTGAATTAGGCGATTTAAAAATTGAAGTGATTTTAGATAAAACTGCCAAAACCATTACCATTAAGGATAAAGGTTTAGGGATGACTAAAGATGAAATTGAAAAATATATTACACAAATTGCATTTAGTGGTGCAGAAGAATTTGTTCAAAAATACCAAGATAAGGTAGATAAAAATGTTGTTATCGGACATTTTGGATTAGGTTTTTATTCGGCCTTTATGGTTGCAGAAAAAGTGGAGATTTTTTCACTGTCTTATAAAGAAGGTTCTAAAGCAGTTCGTTGGGAATGTGATGGAAGTCCAGAATACCAAATTGAAGAAATAGATTCTAAAACAGAACGTGGAACAAGTATTGTTTTACATGTGGCGGAAGATAGTTTAGAGTTTTTAGAAAATCAAAAAATTGAAGGCTTACTAAAAAAATATTGTAAATTTTTACCAGTTGAAATTGTTTTTGGAACAAAAAAAGAATGGATTCCAAATGGTGAAAAAGATGAAAAAGGAATTGAAAAAGAAACAGAAATTGATGTTGAAAATATCATCAATAACCCAAATCCAGCTTGGATTCGTAAGCCAGCCGATTTAAATGATGAAGATTATAAAGCGTTTTACCGTGAGTTATATCCAATGCAATTTGAAGAACCATTATTTCATATACATTTAAATGTTGATTATCCGTTTAACTTAACAGGTATTTTATATTTCCCTAAATTATCTAATAAATTTGAAGCTCCAAAAGACCGTATTCAATTATATAGCAATCAGGTTTTTGTAACGGATAATGTTGAAAATATTGTTCCTGATTTTTTAACCATGTTGCGTGGTGTAATTGATAGTCCGGATATTCCTTTAAACGTAAGCCGTAGCTATTTGCAAGCTGATAGTAACGTTAAAAAAATATCAGCTCATGTTACTAAAAAAGTAGCTGATAAATTAGACGAATTATTTAAAAAAGATCGTCCTGATTTTGAATCGAAATGGGATGATATTAAAATATTTGTTCAATACGGATTAATTAGTGATGAGAAATTTTACGAAAAAGCATCCAAGTTTACTTTATTAAAAAACACGGAAGGAAAAGCATTTACGTATGAAGAATATGATGCACACGTAAAAGCAAATCAAACTGATAAGGATAATAAATTAGTGTTTTTATATGCAACTAATGTTGATGAGCAACATACCTATATTGATGCAGCGAAATCTCGCGGATACGATGTATTACTAATGGATTCTCCTTTAGATTCGCATTTAATTAATAGTTTAGAAAGTAAATTATCAAACACACAATTTGTGAGAGTTGATAGTGACACGGTAGAAAAATTAATTAAAAAAGATGATGGTCAAGTAAGTAAATTAACTGAAGAGGAACAAACCAAATTAAAACCTGTAATTGAAGGGGTTGTTGCAAAAGAAAAATACACGGTTCAATTTGAAAGCTTAAGCGAAACAGATTCTCCTATGTTAATTACACGCCCTGAGTTTATGCGCAGAATGAAAGATATGCAAGCCATGGGTGGCGGAGGCGGAATGAATTTTTATGGTTCAATGCCTGATATGTATAATTTGGTTGTCAATTCTAATCACCCGTTAATTAGTAAAATATTAGCTGAAACAGATAGTGCCAAACAAAGCCAGTTGGCAAAACAAGCAGCTGATTTAGCCTTATTAGCGCAAGGTTTATTAAAAGGTGAAGAGTTAACTAAGTTTGTAAAACGCTCTGTTGAAATGATTAACTAATCATTAAACCTCAATTAAATACAAAGCCTTCCTTAATAATTAAGGAAGGCTTTTTTATTTAACCTCTCTCGTCCTGAAATAGGTTGTCACACAAACAACTTAAAAGATGAAAAATCAAACAGAACAAAGGAAGAAGCGTAGTCAAAAAGATTACAGTTTCGCCTTTAAATTACAAGTAATAACAGAAGTAGAAAAAGGCGAGTT
>CAIYSA010000310.1 GCA_903928655.1 uncultured Bacteroidota bacterium | reverse complement strand
TCAGTCCGCCTGGAAAAAAATTACAATCAATCACTTTATTATCGGGAGGTGAGCAAGCACTTACAGCTATGGCTTTGATATTCGCTGTATTCTTGATCAATCCTGCTCCTATTTGTATTTTGGACGAGGTAGACGCTCCATTGGATGATGCAAACGTTACAAGATTTTGCTCACTTATAGAGGAGCTTACAAAAATTACTGAAACAAAATTTATAGTTATTACCCACCATGCTTTAACAATGTCACGAATGA
This sequence comes from uncultured Bacteroidota bacterium, assembly GCA_903928655.1. Taxonomy (GTDB): domain Bacteria; phylum Bacteroidota; class Bacteroidia; order B-17B0; family Aurantibacillaceae; genus UBA4416. Next base: position 1,508 of record CAIYSA010000310.1, on the reverse strand, counting down.
ATAGACTGTATGGCGTTACAATGGCTGAAAGAGGTGTGAGCCAATTAGTTGCTGTAGATCTTGAAAAAGCAGAAGAATTAGTAGCATAAATAATTAATGTCAGAATTTGACGATCTAAAGAAAAAAATAGAACTCACTAAAAATAAATATAAATCTAGCCTACCCCAAAACAATAATAATATAATAGCAATGGCATTTAGGATTGGTATAGAGCTTGTTGCTGCAATTTTTGTCGCAACCTTTATTGGTTACTACCTAGACAAATGGTTAGGAACTAAGCCAATTTTTATAATAATTCTATTTATAGTTGGTGTTGCCTCAGGAATATTTAATGTTGTGAGATCTGCAAAAATGATTAATAAAGGCTAAGTTTATGGCAACTAATCCAATGCATCAGTTTGAGGTCCATAGAATAGGACCCTCTCTCTCCATTAGTGGAGTGGACGTATCTTTTACAAATTCGAGTCTATTTATGTTGATTAGTTCAATATTAATTATTACTTTTTTTATGATAGGAACAAGAAAAGTTAATATTGTTCCTGATAAAATTCAGTTACTCAATGAAATAGTTTTTAACTTTATATCTAAAATGATCAGTGAGACTGCAGGACCAAAAGCAAAGCCGTATTTTCCTTTCATTCTAACTATATTTTTATTTATTTTAACTTTAAACATGATTGGCTTATTGCCATATGCTTTTACTGTAACAAGTCAGATTATTATTACATTTTTTCTTGCAGTTGTAATTTTTATTGGGGTTACAATAGTTGGATTTGCAAAAAACGGTATCGGATTTCTAAAAATCTTTGCTCCTTCTGGAGTGCCTATTTTTTTATTTCCCATTATAGTTGCAATTGAAATTATTTCTTTTTTAAGTAGACCGATAAGTTTATCAGTTCGATTATTTGCAAATATGCTTGCTGGACACACAATGCTGAAAGTTTTTGGTGGTTTTGTTGTAAGCTTAGGTATTATTGGAGGATGGCTACCTTTAAGCTTTTCTGTTGCTTTAACAGCTTTAGAAATATTAGTTGCCTTCTTACAAGCGTATGTTTTTGCAGTTTTATCGTGTATTTATTTAAATGATGCTTTAAATATGCATCACTAATAAAAAAATTAACAACTAACAAAAAAAAGGAGAAAAAAAATGGAACTAGAAGCAGCAAAAATGATAGGAGCTGGATTGGCGGCGATAGCTTTGGCTGGAGTTGGAGTTGGAATGGGAACAATATTTGGAAGCTATTTATCGGCAGCTATAAGAAATCCTTCGGCAGCTCAAAAGCAATTCCCAACTTTATTATTAGGATTTGCACTTACAGAGGCTATAGGATTATTCGCTCTAGTTATTGCTCTTTTAATACTTTTTGCATTTTAATTATTAAAGTTAATTTAATAATTCTCAAAAAATGAAGAATAAAAGTATAGCTATTATAACTTATCTGTTATTTTTTAATAAAATAGCAGCAGCTAGTGAAGGCATGCCTCAACTAAATCCTAAATTTTGGCTG
>CAIYSA010000309.1 GCA_903928655.1 uncultured Bacteroidota bacterium | reverse complement strand
TTCTGCTACTGATTTACTAGATGACATTACTTCCGCGGTAATTTGTCTTACTAGTAATTCAAATATAAATCCCGTATTTTTAAATTTCTTCCTATTTTATTTGTAACCCCTTTTAACTTTAGAGTTATAAGAATGATGAAGTTTTTAATTATATTTTTAATTTACAGCACATTGGTTTTTGCTCAACAAAAACCAATTCAACCTCAAATTACAAGAGTTTTATTTGTATTTGATGCTAGTAAAAGTATGAAATCATTTCACTCAAACACATCAAGAATTGAAGGTGCAAAAAAATTATTTTATAAATTTTTAGATAGTTTAAATAAGCAACCAAATATGCAATTTGCTTTACGCATGTATGGCCATACAGTTAAATATCCTCCAGGAGACTGCAAAGACAGTAAGCTTGTTGTACCTTTCGGTAAAGACAATATTCAATTAATAAAAGCTAAAGTTGCTGAAGCAAAACCAACAGGTATAACTCCTATTGAACATTCTATTACTGAATCTGCTAATGATTTTCCAGATGCTAAAGCAAAAAACATGATCATTTTAATTACTGATGGTATTGAAGAGTGTGGCGGAGATCCTTGTAAAGCAAGGCAAAAACTTATTGAAAAAGGAATTGTTTTTAAGCCATTTATTATTGGAATTGACTTAACCATTGAACAAATAAAAACCTTTGAATGCGTTGGAGAATATTTTGATTTTGATGATACCGATACCTTTACAAAAATTGCCAACACAATTGCCAAACAAAAATTAAGTAAAACATCTTGTCAGGTAAACTTACTAGATGTGAAGAAGAATCCTACAGAAACAAATGTTAATGTTTCATTTTATGATTCGCAAACCGGAAATTACATTTATAATTTTATTCATACTTTAAATCAACAATACAATCCTGATACACTTTACATTGACGACTATCCAACATATAATGTTGTTGCGCATACAATTCCTCCAACATATAGCAATAATGTGAAATTAAAACAAGGGAAACATACCACAATTATAATTGATGCTCCTCAAGGATTTTTGGAAGTAAAACGACCTGAAGGTATTTATAATTTTAATCAAAAAATAAGAATTATCATCACTAAATCTAATGGTGATAAACAAACACTGCATGTGCAGCAAATGAGTAGTATAGAAAAATATATTATTGGGAATTATGATTTAGAGGTATTAACATTGCCTAGAATGTATATTAATAACGTTCAAATTACACAATCACAAACAAAAACATTAGACATACCAAATGCCGGCATGTTAACCTTAAAAGCCCTTGATAATGGTGATGGTAGTATTTTAAAAGATGATAAAAAACTAGAATGGGTTTGTAATTTAGACACTACAACTTCTCAAGTTTATTATTTACAACCTGGAAATTATAGAATTGAATGGAGAGCTAAAAGTTTAAAAGGTTCAATTTACACTATCGAAAAAAGGTTTACTATTATTCCGGATGTGGAAACAAAAGTTGAACTCTATAAATAGTTAAATCCAACCTCCCATATTTGTTTTAGCCGTCTTTTTTCTGCCCTTACAATCTCTGTGAGTTCTGCATGACGATAAACATAAACTGAAAATCAAAACCAAATAAATGGTTTTAATAAGCACTCGATTACTTTTTAATTTTATCATATTTAGTTTGATAAAAAAGTTTGCATAATAAATAATATTATCCTGCAACTTTTTTACTTTTTATTGATTCTCTAATAATTTTTCTTTGTGCTTTTTAATTTGAGTTTTAAGTGCTTCGCAGGCTAAGTCAATTGATTCTTCAAAAGACAAAGATTGTTTTTTTGAAAACAACTCCTGACCTTTTGCTTGAAATTTGATCTCAGCTACTTTGTTTTCGTTTGTAGATGCCTTATCTAAGCGTAAAATAATGTCGCAAGATATTAAACCATCAAATAAATGCGTTAGTTTATTTACTTTTTCTGTTGCAAAATCAATTAATTTTTTGTCTGCATCAAAGTGGATTGATTGAATGTTAGTTGTCATAATTGGTGTGTTTATTTGGTTAGTTTTTATGTTATGAATCGCCGCGTGGGTGAGCTTTTTTATAAGAATTTTTTAAAACTTCAATTGTAGTATGCGTATAAATTTGAGTAGCACTCAAACTTGCATGACCTAATAAATTTTTTACTGCCAGTATACTTGCTCCATTATTTAATAGATGTGTTGCAAATGTGTGACGCAAAACATGAGGGCTTTTCTTTTGAATGGTGGTAATTTGTGAAAGGTACTTTTTCACAATAAGGTATAATGCGTTTTCAGTTAGTGGATTGCCTTTCTCGTTTACCAACAGCATCATATTTTGTAAGTTTAGTTCTTGTTTTACTTTTAAATATGCATCAAGGTTACATTTTAAACTAAAACTTATTGGCAAAATACGCTCCTTATTCCGTTTACCTAAAACTTTAAGCGTTCCTGATAAAATATTAGTATTTGCTTCAGTTAAATGGGTTAATTCTGAACGCCTCAACCCTGTTTGATATAAAACATCTAAAATTAATTTATCTCTAATACCTACAAATCCTTCTTCAAACTTAATTTCACTAAATAACTGCTCCATTTGATGCTCTTCAACAAAAACAGGAAGTCGTTTACTGTTTTTTGGTCCTGTGATTTTGGACATTGGATTAAATTCTATGACTTTTTGAGTCATTAAAAATTTAAAAAAGGTTTTTAATGAGGATAATTTCCGATTTACACTTTGTGTAGCGAGCTTATTATCTAATAAATTTCCTATCCAGCCACGAATGTGTTGGTAATTTATTTCAGAAACTAAAAAATCTTCTTCAACAATGTTTATAAAACTAATGAATTGTTTTAAATCATTTTGATAAGCAAGAAGCGTATGAGCAGATACTTTTTTTTCGTGCTGTAAATATTCAAAAAAAAGAGTTAAATGAGAATTTAACATAAAAAAAAACCTAAGGTTATACGAATTTACATTTTAAATTCGTGATAACCTCAGGTTAACTCTTAAAACTTCTTAAACTATTAAGCTTCGGCTGCTCCGCCGTACATTTTTTCTTTATAAACCGCTTTAATACGTGTTTGACGGTTTGTTATTGAAGGCTTTTCAAAGTTCTTACGACGACGTAATTGCTTTACAACACCTGTTTTTTCAAATTTCTTCTTAAATTTCTTTAAAGCTTTTTCAATGCTTTCACCTTCTTTTACTGATACTATTAACATTATATTGTATTTATTAATTTTTAATTTGGGTGGCAAATATATAGCTTAAACTGATAAATACCAAATAATAATTACTTTTATTTTCTTAATTTAGCCTTAAATATTTCAAAATTATGAAAATGCATACTCTTTTAGCTCTTTTTACCTTATTTACAATTGCTTCTTGCACCAAAGAACGAACCTGCCAATGCAAAAATGCAACATCAACTTACGATGCCGGAACAGTGGACAAAACTAAATCTCAAGCTAAAAAATATTGCAAAACACTTTCGGCTGGTGATACAGTTTGTGATTTAAAATAATTGAACTCTATCTATTAAATCAAAACAATGGCACTTGTTTAGTATTATTTTCAAAAATAAATCCATTACATTTGCGCCCGTATGGGGAAAATTAAAAAAAACATATTTGTAGAAAATGCAGAAATTGTTGACATTTCATCTGAAGGAAAATCAGTAGCAAAAGTTGACGGAATGGTTATTTTTGTTGATGGTGGCGTACCAGGCGATGTTGCCGACGTGATGATTACTCGCAAAAAAAACAATTATGCTGAAGGACATATTGTTACTTTAAAAAAAGAATCAGAAAACCGTATCACACCTACCTGTGAGCATTTTGGAGTTTGTGGTGGCTGCAAATGGCAACATCTAAACTACGAAACTCAATTATTTTTTAAACAAAAAACAGTAGCAGATGCCTTAACTCGTATAGGAAAATTAGATATTTCGACACTTAAACCCATTTTTCCAAATGCCGAAAATTATTACTACCGTAATAAGTTAGAGTTTTCTTTTTCCGATAAAAAATGGCTAACAACCGAAGAAATTAAGACTGGCGAAAATATTGATAATCGTAATGCTTTAGGTTTTCACATTCCTAAAATGTTTGATAAAATTTTAGATATTAAAAACTGCTATTTACAAGCAGAACCATCTAACACAATACGAAACGAAATAAGAGATTTTGCAAATAAACACAATCTAACATTTTTTGGTGTAAGAGATAAAACAGGCTTATTACGCACTTTAATGCTCCGTACATCAAGCAATGGCGAATTGATGGTACTTATTCAGTTTTTTGAAAATCAACCAGAAAACATTGATTTACTATTAACGCATTTAAAAAATACATTTCCTCAAATTACATCTTTGCAATATGTCATTAATCAAAAAGGAAATGATACGTTACAAGATTTAGATATTATTACTTTTTACGGAAGGGATCATATTTTTGAAGAAATGGAAGGTTTGAAATTTAAAATTTCAGCTAAATCTTTTTACCAAACAAACTCCGAACAAGCTTACGAACTCTATAAAATCACTCGTAATTTATGCCAATTAAAAGGTGATGAAATTGTTTATGATTTATATACTGGAACTGGAACCATTGCAAATTTCATTGCCAAAAAAGCCAAAAAAGTAGTTGGAGTTGAATATGTGCTAGATGCTGTTATTGACGCAAAAAACAATTCGGAGTTTAATAATATTACCAATACGGTTTTCTTTGCTGGCGATATGAAAGATGTGTTGAATGAAGAATTTATAAAAACACATGGCAAACCAGACGTTATTATAACCGACCCTCCGCGTGCTGGGATGCATGAAGATGTAATTGCGGTTTTATTAAAAGTGGGTGCTCCTAAAATTGTGTATGTGAGTTGCAACCCTGCTACTCAAGCTCGTGATTTAGAAATGCTGATGGGAAAGTATACAATTGCAGAAATACAACCTGTTGATATGTTTCCACAAACTGCACATGTTGAAAACGTTGTATTACTTGTTAAAAAGTAATAATATAATAATTATAGTTTGATGTAACCTTTTTAAAATACGGGAGTTTAATATATATATTAACCTAAATCCCTTTATTATTATGACTACTACGTATGAAGCTATTGAAAAAGAGATGATTGAATCTTTAAAATTTCCAAACAAAGAAGTGCTATTTGATAAAGATTCAATTAAAGAACGTGAAACAGACTTAAATCGAGCTTTATCTTTAGGGAATTTAGAACATTCGAAAATTAAAATTTATTTTGAAGATAACATTTCAAGGAAATTGGTTGAAACAACTGTTTGGGGTGTTACAGACAAGCGAGTAATTTTAAAGAAAGGCGTTGTAATCCCTATTAATAGAGTTCATCGTATTTCTTTATAATAAAACCAATAAATTTCTTTTTAGGATTTAATCTACAATTATTTTAGAATTAAAAATGGTTCTTACATTTTCATTCTGAATGGATAAAAAATAGATTCCATTTGCATAAAAACTAACATCAATCGTAAGTGTTTTATTGAAGCTTTTGGTTTTGTAAATTTCTTTTCCTAAAACATCAATTAGTGTAATCGTTAAATTTTCAATGGTAGCAGAATTAATATTAATGTATAATTTATCCGTCACTGGATTTGGGTAAACACTAGCAAGTATTGAATTATCAATTTGATTTAAACCAACGGTATAAACATTTGAAGAATTAAAAAAAGCAAGTCCACCAGCATGATTTCCTAAAAACAAATCACGGATTCCATCATTAGTTACATCTTCATAAAATGGCGCACAACGCACACCTTCATTAATTTTAAATAAATTGGTATCAACTCTATTAAAAGTTCCTGAAATATTACCATCAATGTTATCGTATAAATAAATATTTCCAAACTCACTACCAACAAGTATTTTTGTTACACCAGCATCATCATATACATGAGGCATACTGTAACCACTTAAACTTCCATAATGTTTCACATCAATTCCACCAAATGTAGTACTTGAAAGACTAAAAGCAGGAGAGCCAGCTGTTCCAACATTTCTGTAATAGGATATTTTGCCATTAACAGAACCAATTATTAAATCTAATAAACCGTTTTTATCAATATCATATAATTGGGGAAATGCAAATGACCCAACATCTATACTTTGGTAAAAAACAGTTGGGCTTGTTGTAAAAACTGCCGTACCTAAAGTTCCAGTATTTTCGAAATAGGCTAATTGTCCATTATTTTGACCAATAACTAAATCTTTATCACCGTCATTGTCTAAATCGCCAAATGTTGGAGCTACGCAATATAAATTGTAGGAAGAAATATTTTGATAATCCCTTGTAATTAGAGAATATGATGGCGCTGAAATAGTTCCTATATTTCGATAATAAGCCAGTTTTGAAATATTGGTTGCTCCATTAAAATAGCCTAAATTACCAATGATTAAATCCTTTTTACCATCAGTATCCACATCAAATAAAACAGGATAAGCACCTTCTCCCATTTCTATCATTCCATCTTGCAAAAAGTTTTTTTTCTGAAAACTAAAATTTACTGTTGGCGTAGTTGATGTATTTCGATAATACCAAACGCTTTGATAATTTTCGGAACCAGCAACCGAATTAGGACTAGCGAGCAGATCTTTAAACCCATCATTATCAACATCTAAATAATAAGTACATGGAAATGAGTTAAACTTAATTCTATTTACACTTGATTTTAAGGGGTAATTGGGATATAAAGCAGTCGTATCTGTAATATGAGCATTTGTTGAACTTCCTCCGTTTTCAGCATAAAATACTTCGCTACAAGCAACGTCTCCCATAATTACATCTTGATCACCGTCACCATCTCTATCAAAAGACATTAAACAAGAACCTGCATGCAAAATTTTAGACTCTGAACCATTAATGATTTGAGAATACAATGGCTTTAAAGGGCATTGATTTAAATAAACAGTGCAAGTACTTTCTTGAATATCTCCCCAACAATTATCAGCAAAATCGTATTTTAAACTATCTGCATTTCCATATAATTCCATACTTCTGTTTTTATGGTATTCGATTTTAACACCAAAAACAGAATAAGTTAAAATATCTAAATCGCCATCACCATCAACATCTGCAATGCCAGGCAATGCAATTGAGTTACTATAAATATTTGCAATATTTGGTGGCCCACCAGGATTATAATCGCTTCTAATAAGGTCTTTTGATAAAACAAAACTAAATGTAGTAATAGTGCTAACGTTTTTAAAAACCCTAATTCCACCAGTTGTGTAGGTGAAAATATCAGCTTTACCATCATTATTGTAATCAAAAAACAAAGCCCAATCTTCAACCTTTGGTAATAACGTTTCATATTTTGGTGCATGTTTATAAATGGCATTTCCAATTGGTCCAACATTTAAATAAGCTCTTATTTTACCAAATCCACTTGGACTCATTTTATCAAAAGCAACCATATCATTCTTACCATCTAAATTTAAATCAATGGTCGAAAATGAACTAAAATTGATGCCACCAGCCCAAGGATTTTGCATTTTTAAACCAGCTTCGTAAACAGGAATAGTATCCCTATAAACCGAAGTTTGAGAAAAAGTTTTAGTTACTAAACAAATAACAAGTAAAAATAAATTTAAACGTAACATCATATCCCAAATTTAAACAAAATTAATCAAACAAAAAACCTAACTAATTAATAATCAACGTTAAATAAATTTGCTTTATAAAAGGCTTAAAGTTATATTTGCCTCCTTAATTTTTTAGATTTAACATCAATTTTATGCAAAACAAAGGTGCCATTAAAATTTTCGCTATACTATTAGCGTTAGCTTGTATTTTTTATTTATCGTTTACATGGGTAACCAGTGGCGTAGAAAACGATGCAAAAGAATTTGCCGAAAGCTTTTCAGGATCTCCTGCAGTTGCTTCAGCAGCAAAGGCCTATGCTTCAGGTAATGCAACAAAAGAGTTATTTTACATTGATTCAATCAAAACTAAATCTGTAGATAGATATTTGGATTCAGTAAAAAAACAACCAGTTTATGATTTATTAATTGCTAGTTATACTTACGAAGAGTGTAAAAAACGTGAAATTAACTTAGGTTTAGATTTACGTGGCGGTATGAATGTTACGTTGGAAATTTCTGTTGCTGATATCTTGAAAAATTTATCAAATAACAATACCGACGCAGCTTTCAATAAAGCAATAACTGATGCTTCTGCTAAATTAGGTAAAGAAAACAACGATGATTTCTTAACTTTATTTGAGAAAACATATAAATCTAATTCTCCAAACGGAAAATTAGCTCCATTATTTCAAACCATTGAATTAAAAGGAAAAGTAGATTTTAATGCATCAAATGATGTGGTTATGGCATTTATCCGTAAAACGGTTGATGAAGCAATAACAAATTCAGAAGCAACTTTCCGTTCTCGTATTGATAGATTTGGTGTAGCACAACCAAATATTCAAAAATTAGGAAATAGCGGGCGTATTTTAGTTGAATTACCAGGTGTAAAAGACAAAGAACGTGTTCGTGAATTATTACAAGGAACTGCAAACTTAGAGTTTTGGGAAACTTATGAAAACCAAGAGATTGCTCCTTTCTTTGAAAAAGCAAATGAGCGTGTAAAAAACATTTTATATCCTGATTTTGAAAAGAAAGCTGAAGTAATTGATTCAGCTGCAGTTGCAACAAGTACTTTAGTAAATGCAAAAACAAACACAGTTGTTCCTGTTGATTCAACTAGAATAAAAGATAGTTTAAAATTAATTGCTCCAATTACACCAACATTAGCAAATGGAGCAAAACAAGATACTGCTTATGAAAACTTCATGAAGCGTTTCCCGTTGTATTCATTATATTCTCCATTAAAAGCAGCTGTATATCAAGATGAAAAATCAAAAGGGTACAGCTATATTCCAGGCCCAACAGTTGGATATGCTTTAAAACAAGATACTGCAAAGATTAACAGTTACCTTGCAATGGAAAAAGTAAAAGCTATTTTCCCATCGAAAGTTAAATTTATGTGGGGAGCAAAAGCAACTTTACGTGGCGAAGCTCCAAACCAAGTTGAAACTTTTGATTTATTTGCAATAAAAATAACAGACAGAAGCGGTAAAGCTGCTATGTTTGGAGATATCATCACTGATGCTCGTTCTGATTTTAATGCACAAAGCGGTGGTCATCCTTATATCAGTATGACAATGACTGGAGAAGCTGCGCAAAACTGGGCTAAATTAACTAGAGCTAATTCACCAAAAAGTGCTTCAGAAAAAGGTCATTCAATTGCAGTGGTAATGGATAACATGGTTTATTCTGCACCTACAGTTAATGGTGAAATTAAAGGTGGTCAATCACAAATTACAGGAAACTTTACAGTTGAAGAAGCTAATGCTTTAGCAGCTGTATTAAGTGCGGGTAAATTACCTGCTCCTGCTCGTATTGTTGAAGAAAGTGTTGTTGGTCCATCTTTAGGTCAAGAAGCCATTGATGCTTCGTTAATGTCTTTTGTAATTGCATTATTAGTGATACTTGTATTTATGTACATGTATTATAACAAAGCAGGTATGGTTGCAAATATTGCCCTTATTGCCAACATGTTCTTTATTATGGGTGGACTAACCTCCATGACTGCCGTGCTCACGCTCCCAGGTATTGCCGGGATTGTCCTCACCATTGGTTTGGCAGTGGATGCAAACATCTTAATTTTTGAACGTATTCGTGAAGAATTAGCTTTAGGTAAAAATACAGCATTAGCTATTAAAGAAGGATTTAAACATGCGATGAGTTCTATTATTGACTCTAATGCAACTTTAGCAATTTTAGCATTAATATTATATGTGTTTGGTTCAGGACCAATACAAGGTTTTGCTACAACTTTATTAATTGGTATTGGAGCATCATTATTCTCTGCAATTTTAATTACACGAGTAATTTTTGAATGGATGTTAGAACGCAAAATGGAAATTCCTTTTGATAATAATGTAACTCGTAACTCTTTTAAAAATGTTGCCTTTAACTTTGTTGGCAGAAGAAAAGTTTATTATATGATTTCTGCAGCTATCATTATTTTAGGAGCAGTATTTTATGTTAAAAACGGTGGCTTTAAATTAGGTGTTGATTTTAAAGGTGGTAGAACGTATCAAGTTCGTTTTGATAAAGAAATGGAAACTGAAAGTGTTAAAAAAGCATTAGCAGTAGTATTTACTGACGCATCATTAGAAGTTAAAACTGTTGGAAATGCGAATCAATTAAAAATAACAACATCTTACCGTGTTAGTGATAATTCACCAACTGTTGACACGGAAGTTGAAACGGCATTAAATAAAGGTTTAGAAACATTGAAAGTTAAACATGAAATTGTTAGTCAACAAAAAGTTGGGCCAACGATTGCAACCGATATTTTATACGGAGCATACGGAGCAATTTTATTCTCTTGTTTATTAATGTTTATTTACATTTTAGTGCGATTCAAAAAATGGCAATATGGTTTAGGTGCTGTTGTTGCATTATTCCATGACGTATTAGTTGTATTATCATTCTATACCATATTAGATGGTGTTGTTCCTTTCTCATTAGAAATTGGACAAGATTTTATCGCCGCTATCTTAACGGTAATGGGATATACTATGACTGAAACTGTTGTTGTATTTGACCGTATCCGTGAGCGTTTAGCAGAAAGTGGTAAAGCGGATATGCAAGGTGAAGAGCGTAATACATTAATTAATTATGCTTTAAATAGTACATTAAGTCGTACAATATTAACTTCATTAACTGTATTCTTCGTATTATTAGTAATCTTCATATTTGGTGGAGAAAGCATTAGAGGATTTATATTTGCCTTATTAATTGGACGTATCATTGGTACATATTCTTCATTATGTATTTCAACTCCAATAGTTGTTGATTTTGAAAAGAAGAGTTAAATAAATAATTAAATTATTAATTAAAAGCCATTCGTTAAACAACGGATGGCTTTTTTAATTTTTTGCCGACTCAAAAGACTCGTTTAACTCATTTTAAAAATCTAGTAAAATAAATTACTATTTTTGTTTTTTGAATTCGCAACAACCTAATATTAAACAAATTTATAACGAGCATCATAAACTCGTTTACAATTTATCTTTGGTTTATCTTCAAAATAGTGAAGATGCTGAAGAGGTAACTCAAGATGTGTTTGTAAGCGTTTATCAATCTATTGATCAATTTAATCATACATCTGCATTAAAAACATGGATTTATAAAATTACAATTAATAAATGTTTAGATTTTTTAAAGGCGAAAAAAACGAAAAAACGCTGGGCGTTTGTTTCAAGTATATTTAATAATGGCGGAGGCTTAAAACACGACACTAGCGATTTTATTCACCCTGGGATTCTATTAGAAAACAAAGAACACTCCATTTATTTGTTTAAAGCCATTGAAACTTTACCAGAAACTCAAAAAACAGCTTTTTTATTAGCTAATGTTGAAGGTTTAGGAAATAAAGAGATTGCTGTGGTAATGGAGAAAAGCATTGGATCAGTTGAATCTTTGCTACAAAGAGCAAAAGAAAACTTAAGAATACAATTAAAAGAATATTACAAAGAATACCGAAGGAAGTAAAATAAAAAATCGTCTAACTAATCATGGAAGCTGAAAACTGGATAAAAAGTGTTGA
>CAIYSA010000308.1 GCA_903928655.1 uncultured Bacteroidota bacterium | reverse complement strand
TATGGTACTATTGAATTAAACGATTTGGTTCAAAAGGGAATTTTCAAAGTACTTCAAGATAAAAATGAATTCGCTAAGGTTTATACAAATGGGTATTCAATTGCTTGGTCAAATGAACTTGAAATTGATGCTACTACTATTTATTCCGAATTAACTGGTAAAAATTTTGGAGAAATTCTTACTCCAAAATTATCTCATGCCACAAATTAGTTACTTTCTAGGCGTTATTATTCGTATGTTTTATAGGGATCACAATCCCCCACACTTTCATGCAGTGTATGCAGATTTTGAAGGCATCATTGATATTGAAAAAAATCAAATCATTGGTGGGTGTCATCCTCCTAGAGTTTTAGGAATAGTAACCGAGTGGTCAGCAATTCATAAAGCTGAATTAATGGATAATTGGGAAAGAGCAAGACAACAAGAAAGCCTTAAGGACATTGCTCCTTTAGTTTAAATATTATTTTCCATTTGCTGCAACTTTGGTGCGTAAGGGGAGCAAAACTAGACAAGCCATCAGCGATGATGGCTTTTTCTTTGTCTATCAGTAAGTTAGGCTAGTTGCAGCTGAGTATAAATACTTTAATTTCTATACATCTTACTTCCGATATTCATTTTCAATGAAATAGGTATAATATTTCGTTTAAGTTCCATTTTAAGTTAACTTTGTAAACGAGGGGTCCAATGAATCAAGTAAGAACACTGGTTTTTTATAAAAGCCATTTTTATGATTTTTTTGATAAACAATCAGAGAAGGCAAAAGAAAAAATCGATTATGTTTTATTCTTACTAACACATATTGAAAAAGTCCCCGAGAAATTTTTAAAACATATAAAAGGGCAGAAAGGGTTGTATGAAGTAAGAGTTGAACATGGTAATAATATTTTTAGAATATTCTGTTTTTTTGATAAAGGAAAAATTGTTGTTTTATTAAATGGCTACCAAAAGAAAACTCAAAAAACATCTCTTAAAGAAATTGAGATGGCGAATAAATTAATGAATGAGTATTTAAGTACTACTAAATAAAAAAGTTATGGCAAAGAAAGAAAATAATATTACAAATTTTAATGAGCATTTAACTGGACGTTATGGTGAAAGAGGTTCAAAGAGAAGAACTGAATTTGAAATAAAGGCAAAAGCATTCTTAATTGGAGAGTTGATTAAAGAAGAAAGAAAAAATGCTAAAATGACGCAAGAACAATTGGCAGATAAGATTGGAGCCAAAAAAAGTTTCATCTCTAGAATTGAAAATGGTAAAACTGATATTCAGCTATCTACCTTATATAGATTACTTGAATTTGGACTAGGTAAAACTGTTGATGTTTCTGTTAACTAAAACTACCTAAACTCGAGGTCGCAATCTGCGACTTCAAGCTGTCGCTAGGACAATAACACCTCAGCTGGGATTTTTAATTCTTGGTGAAACAACTTAGCTAACTCAAGGGTTAATGGCTTCTTTTTATTTAATAAGGAGGATACATAACCTTTACTTCCCACCTTGCCTACCAGGTCCTTATTCTTTAATCCTAGCTCATTCATTTTAACTTTAATGGCATCAATTGGATCTGGAAGTGGAATGGGATAGTTGGCATCTTCATATTGTTTAATTAATAGAAGCCCTACTTGTAGCTTTTCCCCTTGTGGCGTATTTGCTTTAACCTTATTCTCAAACTGAACATCTACCCATTCAAGCCATTGCTTATACTGTTTTTTGGTCTTAATAATTTTCAATTCCATATTTCAATAGCGTTCTTCGGGTGATAATATTAAACACAAAGTAAAGGTAATAAGTTTACTAATAGAAAACTTTCTCAATTCAATCTATTTTGAAAAAGCTGCAACTTTATTGCCTATCAGTGGGTTAGGGTATTTGCATCTTTTGTTTTTTCTAAAAGAATTATTAATTTTGGTCTAAATCAAATAGACTCAAAATGAATGCACCTTTCAGCAAGTACCTCTACATTGGTTTTTTATTATTAGGCTTATACCAAGCCATTTTCTCTAAAGACTATGT
>CAIYSA010000307.1 GCA_903928655.1 uncultured Bacteroidota bacterium | reverse complement strand
GAATCCTTATATTTTAAGGCTTTTCCATAAATTTTAGTGTAATCGTAAAAAACTAAATTTGACAAAGTTAAAATATTGAAATCAAATATATTTTTTATCATTCCTATAAAATCTAAATCACTGGTGCCATTTAGTCGAATAGCTATTTTTTTATTTTCCTTAACTGCTTTATTACAAACCTTTTTTAATTCTTTTAATAACATTTCAAGAAATCCTTTTTTATCACTTAGCAAAAAATCGGTTTTATTAGTTCTTGCACTAATTACGTTCGAAAATTTACCCATTCCCGCAGTAAAAAGGCAAGAAGAGACACAGCCAGGCGAAGCCTTTGGACAAACATTAATACCGAAACTATTTTGGGTAAAAGGTGATAAATACAAAATATACGTTTCTAAATCATTTTTAGCAGTTTTGCTGTTTGTGTCACCTTTGGAAAGTAATGATTTAGGTTTTTTAAAATTGTGATTATTCATGATTTTATATATTATAGGTTAAAAAATTGATTTGATTAAATTAAAGATTTTGTAAAAATGGGGCAATATGAAAAAATAAAAGGTAAATAAATAAGCCTATTGCAAGGGCTTGTAAAATTTCGGTTTTTTTAGTGTTTTTCATGGGGTTAAAATTTATAGGTTACTTTTTCAAGTTCGATCAAATCTAAATTTGTGGAAAATTGCAAGGCCAAAAAATTGGCTTTACAATAAGCAGTAAAACGACTGTTTGCCTTTACCTCTATTATTTGTTTTTCTGTTTGATCAAAATAATAGGCTGAAAAAATATAAATATCCATAATAATTGATTTTTAAAAGGTTTGAAATTATTTGTTAAAAACGTCGTAAACAACTACAAATTTATTTTTTTCGACTAATTCACAGCTATAAATATCGTTCGAATATTCTTTTTTGATGAAATTTATGGCAGCCGTTAATGATTTGAAATTGTACGTTAGTGAAAAAGTACCTTTGAAATTTTTTAGGGTTATTGTTGTTGCTTGCATGATATTTTTTTTGTTTTTGTTAAATGATATGCAAATATAATAATTGTTTACATTAATACAAATTATTTTCAATTATTTTCAATTATTTTTTAAATCATATTAAAAACATGGTTTAAATCATGTATAAAGGTTATTTAATATTCAATAAATAAATATTTAAAAAGGCTTTTTTTATTGGATTGAATACCTTATTTTTTTCTTGAATAAAGCGAAGCTATGTTTATACCTTATAGTATACATTATAGTATTAATAATAGTATTCTATAAAGTAAATAACGATCGAAAACGTTTCATTTTTACTATGATCTTATTTCGGGGCTCATGGTGTTACCTATCTAAACACCTTATTAGATCACCTTATTAATAGCCCTTTTCTTTGTCTTTAAGGTGTTCCGAATTTTATACTATAATATCTTTGATTTAAGACCTTATAATGTGCACACCTATACGATCACATTAACACTATGGTAAACGTGTGTTGTGTGGCTTGTATGGTGTGTCCTTTGTGGTTGTGTGTGTGGTGTGTGTGTCTTGATATATCAATGAAGCATCTATTTAGATTTAATCTAATTAAGCCATTTAAACAAATTATTTAACCTCCATATTTAAAAGGATTATGCGATTTGTGTGGGTTGGCTACCTCCAGACTATTAGCCCTATTTCTACGGTATTACTTATTGATCACCGTATTTATGTTTAAACATATCTTAAAAGGTGTAAAAACCCGCAATACACGATCCAAACGGTGTTTTGGGATGAAAAAGTCGTGGAGCAAAAGGGGTGGGGCAGTTTTTCGTAGGGGGAAGGAATAACTAAAATCGCAAACTTTTTTGGTTAATAGTTGTGTACATTTAGTAAAACTCAACAATCAAAAACAATAAAAGATATGGTTATTTACAAAGTTTGACTAAGTTTGCTAAGTAAACATCTATTAAGACTCAATCTAAATAAGGGTATTTCGGGCGGAACACTTGAGTTAAAAGGTTAAAGGTCAATAAGTTAAGGTTATTAAGATTGATTCTAAATAAGAAAAGATATAGTATATT
>CAIYSA010000306.1 GCA_903928655.1 uncultured Bacteroidota bacterium | reverse complement strand
TCTAGTATTTTAAATAACAATTGATTCTCGTTTATTCCCAAAGCTTTCCCATAAAGAATAATGTCAGTATTTTCAGTTAACTTAACATTTCCTCTTTTTTCTATAAGTCTGCTTCTAATGAGCTCATGTAGGCCTTGAGTGGTTTCCATATTTTGTAATATGTTAATCTATAATACTTATCTATAAAATGAATATTAATTTATTTTTTTGCTTTTAGTAATTCTTTATATGTGTCAATTGGTCTTGGATAAAAATTATCATCTAACTTAAGTTTGGTGAAGTGTAAATGCGAAGGAGAACGTTTTTTAAATGCATTTAATCCACTTCTACCAACTTTAGCAATAGTTTGTCCAGGCAAAATGATTTGTCCACAAGAAACCATAATTTTACTGTTGTGTGCATAATAAAATAAACTGTTTGAACAAGGGTCAAATATCCAAATATATTTCCCCCCTCTTAATTGACTTGAGGAATCCCAATTATTTTCTATGGCTATTACTACACCTCCACTAAATGACAAAACATTTACATACTCATTAGTATTATCATCTTTAGAATCTTGATCTTTATCATTAATAAAAATATCATGTGCTGGATGACCTAGATGTTTATTTCCATCAAAAAAATCATATTTATTTGGTAAATATCCACTTCCATTTTTTCCACCAATTGCAGAAAAATTATAACCCTGCAACGGAAAAACAAAAGTGTTTTCTTTCCAATCCTTTCCTCCTTGCCTATAATATTCCTGTTTTATTTTTGGTATTTGAATTTGAATTTCTTTTAAAGCTAAGTTTGATTTAATTTTATTATCCCTTATTAAATTACTCAGACGCTGATAATTTTGACATAATTCAACAAGTTTTGAAGAATCATTTACTTTGGAAATAATTAATGAGGTTTCCTTGACTTCTGTTTTTTTAACTTCATTTTCATTACAAGAAATAATAAAAAATAAAAAAGTAATTAGGATTAGATTATTCATAACGTTTAATTAATTCTATATTACCTTTTTCGATTTCTGTTAGAAATGAAGTAACATCTTCATATTTTGGCGAATACCATGCTTGAGATTCAAAGTACAATTTCATATCATTAGTTTTGAAGATATAACCATGCCTAGCAAATATTTCATTTCGCATAATTTTTAACTCATATTTATTCCTATTGAATAAGTCATCATTTGTCAATATTTTTTCAGAAGCAATTGCATAATTCCCATTTAATATATTAGAAGTTTTTATGGCTATGGTATCTTTTGGATTTGTCATGTAAGGAACTTCCAATGTATTAGCTGGTTTACAAAAGTCAAGATTAATTCCAATTAAAACAACAATTACTAATATTGTTATTCCTAAAATGTAATACAGATATTTTGATGATTTTTCGGTATTATTTCGGGGAGTATCATTCGTATTTGAATAATCATTTTCCTGATAATTTTCTTGTTTAAACGCTGCTCCGCAATCCACACAAAAATTAGCAAGGCCTGTTTCATTAGCTGCATGGCAACTACTGCAATAAATGAGGTTTGTAGAGGGTGAAGCAGTAAAAGTTTCTGATTGATTTACATTTGATTTTTCTTTAGCCCAATCGATCGTTTCTTCAATTTCTAGTATTTTAAATAACAATTGATTCTCGTTTATTC
>CAIYSA010000305.1 GCA_903928655.1 uncultured Bacteroidota bacterium | reverse complement strand
TTTTTTAATCACTTTTAAAATCATGCCGGCTTTCAAAGATTCGTTGCTTTTTAAATTATTTAAAGCCCTTAATTTTTCAATCGTCATGCCTTCAAATCTTTTGGCTATAGCCCAAAGTGTGTCGCCCACTTCTACCTTGTATAAAACTAATTTTTCTTCTTCGTTTCTGTTTGGCACTTTAGCCGTAACTTCTGTTTCGCTTACATTTACTTCTGATTTTTTAAGTACTGCTTTTTGTACAAAAGTTTGAATGGTAATTTTTTGACCCACATTAATTCTGGAAGATTTAAGGTCGTTCCATTTTTTAATATCCGCTAAACTCACTTCGTATTTTGCTGCAATGTTTCCTAAATTATCGCCAGCTTTAACGGTATGCGTTTTATTTTTCTTTACTGTTATTATTTGCGTTTCTTCTATTTGAACTGGATTAGCAGCTGGTTCTTCGGCACTCGCAATAGCTTGTTTTTGCTCAGTTACAGGAGCTTCTTTAACTTTGTTCGTTTTATTTTTTGCAATTAATTGAATAGGGGTAGTAGATGGAACTGCTTTAATTTCTCGTTTAATTCTTAAACGCTGCCCCACTGCCAAACTATTGCGTTTAAACTTATTCCATTTTTTTATTTCCGAAATACTCACATCGTATTTGTTCGATAATTTACTTAATGTTTCGCCTTTGCGCACCACATGTGTTTTATAAACCGTGCGTGCATTGGCTAAAGGATCGGTGTTTAAAACAAACATCGATTCTGCATTTAATCTATTAGGAAAAGCACGGTAAAGCGAATCTTTATTTAAACTTAAAATATCTTTTCGGGTTGCTGGAACTTTAATCGTATAGGATTCGTTATAAGCCGGCACAAAATCTTTTTTGAAAATCGGATTCAGCACTTTTAATTCTTCGGCAGAAATACCGCATAATTTTACAATGTCGTTGAAAGCCACTGGCTGCGAGAGTTGCACCGTGTCGGTCATGAAACTAAAGTTGGGGTATGTTGGATAAATATTATGCACTTCGGCACAATTCATAATATAAGTTGCTGCAATATAGGCGGGCACATAACCACGCGTTTCTTCCGGCAAATAATTTCTGATGGCCCAAAAAGTTTTACCCCCTCCACTTTTTCTGATGGCTCTGTTAACATTTCCTGGACCACAGTTATAAGCTGCAATCACCAATAACCAATCGCCGTAACGCTTGTACATATCTACAAAATACTTTGCAGCTGCATGGGTTGATTTTAAAGGATCACGGCGCTCATCTATGTGCGAAGTCACTTTTAAATTATACATTTTACCAGTGGTAAACATAAATTGCCACATGCCTGTTGCGCCTACTGGCGAAACTGCGTAAGGGTTTAGTGCCGACTCTACAATGGCTAAATATTTAAATTCGGTTGGAATATTATATTCTTTAAACACACGCTCCACCATCGGAAAATAAAATTCGGATAAGCCTAGCATGCGCTCTACTTGCTCACGACGACGAAAAGCATATAAGTTAATATACCCTTGCACAAATTCGTTGTAATCGAGGGGAATGTCTTTAGTTAAGGAGTCTAGTCTTTTTTGATAAACTGCTAGTTCAAATTTAGGAGCCACATTTAATTGCGATAAATCTACTTCTGGAATTACAAAAGAGGTATCGTCTGAGGCAATACTTGGACTTAGCGAAAGCGCATTTATGCTACGCGCATTTACATTAACCGAAAGGCTAAAAAATAAACACACTATGGCAATACGGTATATTCTTAAATTCATTCTTGCGCGCTATGGTTAAAATAATTTTTGAAACAGCCATTAGGCTGCCAAAGCTGCTAATTTACGGTTTTTAAACTAAAATGGACCGATTTTAGTGGTTTTGGGTTAAATAATGCGCAAAATCGAGCATTTCTTGCTCTCCAAAGCGTTTTCCAATTACTTGAATGCCAATAGATAAGCCATTAGAATGTGTGGTTTCGGGTACCGAAACAGCAGGTAATCCGGCCAATGGTGCTTGCACC
>CAIYSA010000304.1 GCA_903928655.1 uncultured Bacteroidota bacterium | reverse complement strand
TGGTCTGTTAATCTATTGACATATAAAATTATTTGGCTGTATTTCTTTTTTGTAAACTCTAATTGTACTAACAAATGAATATTATTTTTTAAATCTTCAATAGTTTGTGTTTTCAAATAAGTTCCTGCACTGTCCAAATAATATGGCTTTTGATCAAATTTTTCGTATTGATTTAAATACGCTTTTGCTTTGGTGTATGAGCTCGGATTTTTTTCGTTGATAGCATACAATCCTATGAATTCTTTTAGTGCTTGTTTATCTTTTTTTGTAATTGGTTTTCTAATAAAATGATCATGCACTGTAACATGTGGTATATCAATCGAGCCAGATTTTGGCATGTGACAACCAACACAGTTTTGTATTTTAAGCTTCGAATTTTTAATGACAGTTTTATCTGAACAAGTTAATATTGATTTTCCACTTGTATTATGACATTTATTACACGCATCATTAAAAACATTTGTGTTCGTTTCTTTTACGCTCACATGCGGATTATGGCAGGTAACACAAGTCATTGCATCTTTGTATGGCTTTAACGATTTTGTTGAACCTAATTTTGATTTCTCAAGTGATTTAATAAAACAAGTGCTTTGCTTTAACCTATCCGCATGCGAAGCCATTATAAATTCATCATCTGCATTTTTATATTTGGGTAAAAAAACAGTCATGTAATCACTTAATTTCATGCCTGGTTTAAAATCATAAAATGATTTTCCTTCTTTTAATATTGTGTTTCCTTGCAAATGGCAACGCTGGCAAATATCAAACTGAGCATCAATGCTTAATTTTGATGGATTCACAATACTGTAATCAATATATTTTGAAGTATCAATTTTTCTTCCTGTTTGTCTTTCTGAAACATGTATACTTCCTGGTCCGTGGCACCGTTCACAGTTTATACCTTCAGGCACAGCTTTATATTTATTCTCAGAACCTAAAACAAATTCAGGATAGTTATTGTGGCAGCTCATACACTCTAATCCAATTTTTCGCGAAAACCTACTGTTATGGCCGTTTTCAAAACCTGGTGGCAAATCCCATTTTTGTTTTTGACTATAAAATGTCATTGGCATTTGGTTTAAATAACCATTAACAGATTGTATATGAGAATTTGTGTGTTGTCCTGAACCAATAATGAAATTAACAGTTTCAAGGCGTTTAAACAGCGTGTCTTTGCCTTTTAAGCGATATTCTAAAAAACGTAAACTATCTTTTTCCCAAAATGCTTTGTAATAAAAATCGCCAATTTTATCATAAATGGTTGCGTGCTTATAATCTCCAACTGATTTAGCTTTTGTGGCAATGTCAAAACTTTTGCCCATTCCAGTTTTTATATAGGTATCGTAAATATTTTGATGACATAGCTTACAAGTATTGATGCCAACATATTTAGCTGAATCAAAATGATTGAGATAAATTAAGGAGTCTGCTTTTATAATTTTTTGAGCGATTTGTTCAACATTATTGTCACATGAAAACAAAATGATCCCAAAAAGAATAAAAAAACTAATGATGATATATTTTAGTGAATTCAATGCGGCAAAATTATTTTCTTCAAAAGTAGCATAACAATTTATAAATGTAATTATTCTTTAATTTTATGCCAAAAAGCATTAAATTAACCTTTATT
Source organism: uncultured Bacteroidota bacterium (assembly GCA_903928655.1). Classification (GTDB taxonomy): domain Bacteria; phylum Bacteroidota; class Bacteroidia; order B-17B0; family Aurantibacillaceae; genus UBA4416. Next base: position 34,514 of record CAIYSA010000304.1, on the reverse strand, counting down.
TAACGCCAATTGCTACATTTTCAATAAGATAAATTGGATTCTGCAATAAAAATCCCTAATTTTGCACGCTTAAAAAAAACAAACATGTCTGAAATTAGAAACATTGCAATTATTGCCCATGTCGATCACGGGAAAACTACTTTAGTAGATAAAATTTTACACCAGTGTAATTTATTTAGAGAAAATCAAGCTTCTGGTGAGTTAATCCTTGATAATAACGACTTAGAGCGTGAACGTGGTATTACTATTTTAGCTAAAAACGTTTCTGTAATGTATAAAGGAACGAAAATTAACATCATTGACACACCAGGCCATGCTGATTTTGGCGGTGAAGTGGAACGTACATTAAATATGGCGGATGGTGTAATTTTATTAGTAGATGCATTCGAAGGGCCAATGCCTCAAACGCGTTTTGTGACTCAAAAAGCTATAGCTGCTGGTAAAAAAGCAATTGTTGTAGTAAATAAAGTTGATAAACCAAACTGTCGTCCTGACGAAGTTCATGATCAAGTTTTTGACTTATTTTTCAACCTAGATGCATCTGAAGATCAATTAAATTTTCCAACTGTATTTGGTTCTAGTAAAATTGGTTGGATGGGAGCTGATTATAAAACTCCTACAACTGATGTAACGTATTTATTAGATACTATTTTAGAAAATATCCCAACTGCTCCTGAACGTGTTGGATCCTTGCAAATACAAATCACATCTTTAGATTATTCTTCATTTATTGGTCGTATTGCTGTTGGCCGTGTTTTTCGTGGTATAATAAAAGAAAACATGCCGGTTTCAGTCGTAAAACGTGATGGAAGAATTCAAAAATCGCGTATTAAAGAATTATACGTGTTTGAAGGTTTAGGTAAAGTTAAAGTTACTGAAGTTCAAACTGGAGACATTTGTGCATTTACTGGTATTGAAGGATTTGAAATTGGTGATACAGTTGCAGATTTTGATAGTCCGGAAGCAATGCCAACAATGAAAATTGATGAGCCAACAATGAGTATGTTGTTCACAATTAACAACTCTCCTTTCTTTGGAAAAGATGGTAAATTTGTTACATCTCGTCACTTACGTGACCGTTTATTTAAAGAATTAGAAAAGAACTTAGCAATGCGTGTTGAAGAAACAGCATCTCCTGATTCTTATTTAGTATTTGGTCGTGGTATTCTTCATCTATCTGTATTAATTGAAACTATGCGTCGTGAGGGGTATGAGTTACAATTAGGTCAGCCACAAGTTATTGTTAAAGAAATTGACGGAAAAAAATGTGAGCCAATTGAGGTTTTATCAGTAGATGTTCCTCAAGAATCTGCATCCAAAGTAATTGATTTGGTTACTCAACGTAAAGGTAGTTTAATGCTAATGGAAGCAAAAGGAGATTTAACTCATATTGAGTTCGAAATCCCTGCTCGTGGCATTATTGGTTTACGTAATAACGTTTTAACTGCTACAGCTGGTGAAGCTATTATGGCTCATCGTTTTAAAGATTATGAGCCTTGGAAAGGACCAATTCCTAGCCGTATTGCTGGCGTATTAATTTCTAAAGATAAAGGAACTGCAGTTGCATATTCAATTGATAAATTACAAGATCGTGGTAAGTTTTTTGTAGGAGCAGGTGATGAAATTTATCCAGGTATGATTATCGGAGAACACATTCGTCCTGATGATTTAGTTGTAAATATTTGTACAGAAAAACAATTAACAAACATGCGTGCGTCTGGTACAGATGATAAAATGCGTATCGTTCCAAAAATTAATTTCAGCTTAGAAGAAGCAATGGAATATATTCAAGGTGATGAATATGTTGAGATTACGCCTGTATTTATTCGTTTACGTAAAATTTACTTAGACGAAAACGAACGTAAACGTTTCGGTAAACAATTAGTAAATAGCTAATAATTAAATAATAAAACATATAAAAAGACTTTGAATATTCTTATTCAAGGTCTTTTTTTTGACTAAAATTTAATTAGTAAAGAGTATTACTAATCGGTTATAAAAACAGAATCGTATATTCGTGCTTTATTAAAACCTTACCTTATTTTCTAAAAAATATGAAGCCATCATTTGATGAAATTTACATGGATCTTGCTGAAAAATTGGCCTTGCGTTCACACTGCGTTAAGGCACAAGTAGGCGCTGTATTAACAAAAGAAACACGTATTGTTTCATTAGGGTATAATGGGCCACCAGCAGGCACTCACAATTGTGATATTGAATGGCCAGAAGATGGTTGCGCGCGAGATAGTAAAGGAAGTTGTTCTTTAGCACTTCATGCTGAACAAAATGCTATTTTATATGCTGTAAAAAATAACACAACTATTGAAGGATGTACTTTATATGTCACTCTTTCTCCATGTATTGCTTGCGCAAGAGTTATTTATACGACAGGAATTAAAAAAGTTTATTTCAGACGAAGTTATGCTGAATTTAAAAAAATCCCAAGCGATGAAGGGGTTGAATTTCTTAGAAAATTTGGAGTTCAAGTAATCCATTACAAATAATTTTTTTTAAAAAATAAATATGTTTTTACGATTTATCTTAAGTTTAGTTTTTGTTTGTTTCATTCAAAATACTTGTCCAGCCCAAGAAAGCGGAGGCCCTCCTAAAAAAGATCAAACTATAAAAAGTAAAAGAAAACTTCGCAAGGCAGATAAAAAAAAATGGAAAGAAGATAGAGCTGCAAAACGTGCCGAAGAAAAAAAAATAAAGGCACATCACAAACGCATACAAACAAAAGAAGTTCGTAAACGCATGAAACGCAGTAAAGGCAAATCTCAGGCTATTCGTGCTAATAAACGCGAACCATTTATTAAACGTTTATTCAATAAACAAGGGAAACGTAAAACTGCAAAACAACACAAAGAAAGAACATCAAAAGTAAAACAATAATAATTACAAATTAAAAGATTACAGATTGCAAATTTGATAAGTACGCTCTAATACAATCTAAATCTTCGATCTTCCAAACTTTTTTATGAATCATAAAAGAGTTTAATTTTGTTTAATCTGTTAATTTGTAATCTTCCAATCTTTAAATCTTTAATCTTTTCACCACTTATTCTTAAAAACAAACCACTTATCAAAAATCGACTCCCATTTAAAAAATGATTGGTCACAAAAACAGGCTTTCTAAGTAATATTGTGTTAATTGTTGTTAAGTTTAGCACCCTTTAACACAAAAAAATTGGAAAATAACACACGGAGTATCAATTTATTAGAAAAAACACGATTAAAAATTTGCATCAATAAGCTTTGGTTTATATATTTATCGACTAGAATAAAACGAATTTTAATTTAAAATCATCTATATGTTAAGAAAAATCTACCTATCAATCATAACTCTGTTTATTTCAAGTGTAGCGTTGCATGCGCAAACACCAGGAGCTATAAAGGTTTTATTAAAAGATAAAACGAATGGAGAAGCGATTCCATTTGCTAATGTGGTCGCTTACCAAGGCGGCGTTCAAGTGGCAGTTGGTACTACCGACATGGATGGTTACGCAATGATTAAACCCTTAAATCCAGGCAAATATGATGTAAAAGGTGTTTACGTTGGATATAAGGCTAAAGAATATAAAGGAATTACTGTGAGTGAATCAAAAACAGCATACATCACAATTGATTTGGAAAGTGGTGATGGTGTTAAGCTTGACGAAGTTGAAATTGTGGCTTATCAAGAACCGTTAATTGATCCAGATACTAAATCAGGTGGAACAGTTACTCGTGAAGAGTATCAAAATATGGCTACAAAAAACATTAACTCTGTTGCTGCAACTACAGCTGGTGTTTTTCAAGCAGATGAAGGGGGTTCGTTAAATGTTAGAGGTGGACGTTCAAATAACACAACTTATTTTGTTGATGGTGTTAAAGTAATTGGTGGTTTAGGTGTTCCTCAGCAAGGTGTTGAACAAGTAAATGTTATTTTAGGAGGATTACCTGCACAATATGGTGATGCAACTTCTGGTGTAATATCTGTAACTACTCGCGGTCCTCAAAGTAAATTTTTTGGTGGAGTAGAATTAATTTCTTCACAATTAACGGATGCATATGGGTATAATTCATTAGGTTTTTCTGTTGGTGGACCAGTTTGGCAAAAGAAAGATTCTGCAGGAAATAAAACGCCAGTTATTGGATTTATTCTTTCAGGGCAAGGAAACTATGAAAAAGATCCAACCCCTTCTTACAATAAAATTTATAAATTAAAAGATGATAAATTAAAAGAAATTGAAACTACACCATTAGTTGTTTCTCCATCAGGTCAAGGTTTTAGCCCTTCGCTTTATTATGTTACCGAAGGCGATTTTGATAAGGTTAAAGCCCGTCAAAATGTTGCAAGTCGTAGTATTCAATTAAATGGGAAATTAGACTTTAAAATAACTCCTAACACAAACTTAACTTTAGGTGGTGCTTTTGATTATGGAAATCAGCATAGTTTTGTTTATGAATATTCTTTATATAATGCTCAAAACAATCCTCAAACAATAAACACAACTTATAGAGCTTACGCCAATATTCGTCAAAAATTTGGTACGGTTCAAAATGGTGCTGAAAGAGAGAAATCACAGTCTGTAATTTCAAATGCATTTTTCACTTTTCTAGCTTCGTATGAAAAATCAAAATCAAAAACTCAGGATGACTCACATAAAGACAAGATTTTTAATTACGGATATATTGGTAAATTTAATATTACGGCTGATACAGGTTTATCAAATTATGTAAATGTTTTTGCAGGTACTGATAGTTCATACTGGCAATATACTGGCCGTTCACTAAGTAAAGTAACATTCGAAAGAAGTGAAACTAATGCTACTGCGGCTAATTACACGTCTCAGGTTTTTGATTATTACGGTAGTTTGCCAACTATTCAAAATGTTCAAAGTAATTTTGGTTTTATTAATGGTGATAGACCAACTAATATTTACAGTTTATTTTCTGCCACAGGCCGACAATATAATGGTTATTCTAAAACAGATAATTCACAATTACGTTTCGCCTCAAATTTTTCTGCTGATATAAAAAATCACTCACTAATGATAGGTTTTGAATATGACCAGAGAAATAACACAGGATACTCTGTTTCTCCAATTGGATTATGGACTCGTATGCGTGAATTAACAAATACGCATTTAACAACTTTAGATACGAAAAACAGTATTTTAGTGCCAGAATTAAGCGGATCAGAAAACCATTATTATTCTAATTATGTTTATAATTCAGAATCACAAAGCCAATTTGATAAATCCTTGCGCGAGCAAATGGGATTAGCAGCAAACAATCAATCTTATATTAATACTGACGCATTAAATCCCGACGATTTAAAGTTAAGTATGTTTAGCGCTTCAGATTTATTGTTTAAAGGGGTATCTCCACTTGTTGATTATTATGGGTATGATTATTTAGGTAATAAAGACAATAACAACACTTCTTTAGATAAATTTTTAAATAAAAAAGATGATAAAGGTAATCAGACTTTAAATTGTGGAGGTTATAAACCAATTTATGTTTCTGGTTATATTCAAGATAAGTTTGATTTTAAAGACATTAAATTTAACGTTGGTGTTCGTATAGATCGGTTTGATGCTAATCAAAAAGTATTGAAAGATCAGTATTTATTTCAAGAAGCTTATACTGCTGGCGAAAAATCTGAAGGTCGACCAGAAAATATTAAAGATAATTTTGTGGTTTATGTGGATGATAATAAAAGCGCAAACCCAAAAATTACAGGATACAGAGATGGAAAAACTTGGTATAACGTAGAAGGTAAAGAAATTTCTGATCCAACAGGACTTGCCGTTGATGGTAAGGTTAGCCCTTGGTTGAAAGATGCGGATTTTGCTTCTAAAAATCCTTTTAGTGTTAATGCCTTTAAGGATTATAAACCTCAAATTAATATTATGCCTCGTGTTGCATTTTCTTTCCCTATATCCGATGTTGCTGGGTTCTTTGCACATTATGACGTTTTAACACAGCGTCCTACTGGAATTGACATGCGTTTTGATCCAAAAGATTATTATTTTATTGGGTCTACTTCTAGTTTACCTTTTATTACTAATTCTAATTTAGCTCCCGAAAAAACAATTGATTATGAATTGGGATATAATCAGATTTTAAATGAAAAGAAAAATGCTGTTTTAAAAGTAACTGCGTTTTATAAGGAAATGAGAAATCAAGTTACTGTTGTAAACGTAACTCAAGCGTATCCTAAATCATACACAACTTATGCTAATCAGGATTTTGGAACTGTTAAAGGTTTATCATTAGAATTTCAAATGCGCCGTACAAACGGTTTACAATTTGATGCTAATTACACATTACAATTTGCTGAAGGATCAGGATCTAGCGCTGGTTCTGGCGCTAATTTAGCAAACTCAGGTCAACCTAATCTTCGTGTTACTTTGCCACTTGATTATGATCAACGCCATAATATGGTATTTACTTTTGATTACCGTTTTGGTCAAGGAAAAGATTACAAAGGCCCTCAGTTTAATAAAACTAAAAAAGGGACTCAACAAACCATTCAAATTTTCCAAAACATGGGTGCTAACTTAAGTTTCTTAATAGGATCAGGTACGCCATATACACGTTATACAATTGCTACTCCAATTTCTGGTCAAGGTACAAGTGGTAAAGCTCCAATTTTAGGATCTTTAAATGGTTCTGGAAAATCATGGCAGTATAGAGCTAATTTACGTATTGATAAAGACATTGAATTGGTTTGGGGTAAAAAAGAAGGAGATAAGCAAAAAAAGGCAGCCTTAAATATTTACTTACAAGTTTTAAATTTATTAAATACTCGTAATATCCAAAATGTATATAATTATACAGGAAATGCAAGTGATGATGGTTATTTAAATACTGCTGCTGGCCAACAAGCAACAAATAGTAATGTTAGTCCTCAAGGATTTACAGATCAATATAAAATATATTTAAATAGCCCTGGTAACTACTCTCGTCCTCGTACCATCAGAATTGGTGTGATGTTAGATTTTTAATAAATAAAATATTCAATTATGCAAACTAGAAACAATTTAAACAAACATCTTTTAATAGCTGCAGCTTCACTTAGTGTAATGTGTGTTAATGCAAAAGAACGAGAAGGATCAGTTTTCAGATCTTCTGAAACAAGTAAAGTAATGGCAGGTTGTTCTGCAGCTCAATCTTCTGCAGAATTAGCTGTAAACAATGTTAGAACCATTATTTATTCTGGTTCAGACATGTGGTGGGATTTATTTGGTTCAGGAAATTCGTATTATGTAATCCCAAAAGTAGAAGAAAAATCTAAGTGGATTTCATCAAACTTTGCTGGTAATGTATGGTTTGGAGGGCTTGACCTAGGTGGACAATTAAAAATTGCTGCGCAAACATACCGTCAAGGCGGTATCGATTTTTGGACTGGTCCGTTAAGTACTGTTGATGCATCTATTACTAGCGATATCTGTCAGCAATATGATAAGATTTTCAAAATTACTCGTTCAGAGGTTGATGCATTTGTTTTAGCTGGAGGATCAGTTACAAATAATATAAAAAATTGGCCTGGAACTGGCGATTTATCGTTAAATCAAGATCCATATTTAGCTCCTTGGGTTGATAAATTTGGTGTTTCAGGTGGTGATGGCGTATATGAGCCAGAACAAGGTGATTACCCGTATTATGATGTTTATAATAATGCAGGTAAAGATAATTTAGGAGTATGTAAAGCACGCGTGTTTGGTGATGAAACCTTATGGTGGGTTTATAATGATAAAGGAGATGTTCATCAAGCAACTGGGGGTAAAGCTATTGGGTTAGAAGTTCGCGCTCAGGCTTTTGCTTTCAAAACAACGGATGACATTAATAATATGACGTTTTATAACTATCAAATTATTAATCGTTCTTCATTTAAATTGGTTGATTCTTATATGACAGTTTGGACAGATGCTGATTTAGGCTATTATAAAGATGATTATATTGGTTGTGATGTTAAAAGAGGATTAGGGTTTATCTATAATGGAGATGCTTATGACGAAACAGCTGGCGGCACAAATGGTTACGGAGATTATATACCAGCGTTAGGTTGCGACTTTTTTCAAGGGCCAATAAATACAGTAAATGGTATTGACGATAATCAGAACGGACTTTCTGATGAGCCAGGTGAGCAAATGGGAATGACTAAATTTTTATTTTTCAATAATAGTTTTGCTGGGGTTAACCTTAATACAACCGATCCTGGTAATGCAGTTCAATATTACCAATATATGACTGGTTTTTGGAGAGATGGCACGCCATTTACTTGTGATGCTGCAAGTGGATACGGTGGATCAATTCCAACAAGCTTTGCATTTCCTGGAACCACTTATACAAATAGTCCTTGCGGTCCTGCAAATTGGGAAGAATCTGCACCTCCGGGCGATAGACGATTTATGCAATCTTCTGGTCCTTTCGAATTAGAGCCAGGAGCGGTAAACTTTGTAACCGTTGGTTTACCTTGGGCAAAAGCAAGTGCTCCAAATACACCTAAATCTGCAATTCCTTTATTAAAAATAGCTGATGATAAAGCTCAAGCTTTATTTGATAACTGTTTTAAAGTATTAAGTGGTCCTGAAGCTCCAGACATGACCATTCAAGAATTAGACAATGAATTGATTTTATATTTTACAAATAAAAGCAACTCAAATAATTATTTAAATCAATATAAGGAATTAGATGTGTCAATTATTGTAGATACTGTAACATCTATTGGTACTGGTACAAATACAACAACCTTATTTAACAATGTTGATAGATATTATCATTTTGAAGGATTTAAAGTTTATCAACTTCGTAATCAATCGGTTTCTCAAGAAGATTTAACTGATCTTGGTAAAGCAAAATTAGTTTTTAGTTGTGATATCAATAATGGGATTAAGCGTTTGGTAAATTATGAATATGACGCTACTTCGGGTGGTGATTTAGCAATTCTTAAAGCTGAAGGAACTGATAATGGTTTAGCTTCTACATTTCATTTTACGAAAGATGAGTTTTCAAGCTTTAGTGATAAAAAGGTAATTAATAATAAACAATATTATTTTTTAACCGTGGCTTATGCTTATAATCAATATGCTGAATATAAAGAGGATGTAAGTTGGTCTGGTCAAAACTTACCAAGTTCTTTAGGGCAAAAACGTCCATATTTAGAAGGTCGTAAATCTAAGAAAGCGTATGGAATTCCTCACATTCCAGATCCTGAAAAATCTGGTACTGGTGCAAATTCATATTATGGTTATGGACCAAAAATTTCAAGGCTTGAAGGCCAAGGTAATGGCGGCAATGTTTTAGATTTAACTCAAGAAACAGAAGATCAGATTGTATCTAATGGCGGTAGAGTTGATAAATTAGTTTACGCTAATGGAAAAGGACCTATTAATATTAGAGTAGTTGACCCTTTAAATGTTCCCAACTCTGAGTTTTCTGTTACTTTTATTAAGAAAAATTATTATTCAGATCAAAGTGCAGCTCTTGCTAATGCTTGTGTTTATAATATTAGCGACAAAGTATCTAATAAGAGTGCAAAGTATGGGTCAATTGTTGGCGATAGTGTTACTTGGGTTTTAAAAGACTTAACAAATAATAAAGAGTATAAGCCTTGTAAATCGATTAAAATTGGCGAAGAATTTTACTTTAGTGAAATTGGCTTATCTGTAAATATTGGACAAGTTTTAGAGATTGCATCAGTATCATCTCCAACAAATGCTTTAACTGATAAAACGGTTCAAAAAGGTGATTTATTAGAAGCTACTTTGAGTTTTTCTGATCCTACAAAAATTTGGTTAACTGGTGTTCCTGATAGAGATGGAACTGATGGAAATAATTGGATTCGTTCTGGTTCATATCAAAGCCCAACTGATTTAAACCAAAACGATTTTAATTTCGTTAACAGTTCTGGTTCTGATGCATTTGTAGACCCTAATCAAGTGTTTGAAGGAGCATTAGGAGGAACATGGTCACCATACTGTTTAGTTGCACCTTATAAATATGGAACCACTGCAGTTTTACCAAACACTCCAACATCTGGAGCGCCAGGTTATGGTGGTATGTATTCTGGTTCAGGTGTTTTAAGTTCGCCATTTGATTTAAGAAATTTATCAAGTGTGGATATAGTTTTAACTACAGATAAAAGTAAATGGACTAGATCGCTTGTAATTGAACAATGTGATGAGGCTGCTGCCAATCCAACTGCTGCTAAAAAATTCGATTTGCGTAGATCTCGTTCTGTTGATAAACAAGGTATTCCTTGGGGCTCTGCAGGTTGTAATACTTCAGAAGCAATTTTAGACACTTTAAGTTATGGCTGTAGCTGGTTTCCTGGTTATGCTGTAAATATTGAAACTGGTGAGCGATTAAATATTGCTTTTGGAGAAGATGCTTACCAAAGCGCTAATAATGGATCCGATATGGTATGGAATCCAACAACTGTTTCAACACAAACGGGATACCGTTATGCTTTTGGAGGAAGACATTATATTTATGTATTTGGGCACAGTAGAAGTGGAACTAAATATGCAACTGGTCAATTTATCGGTTCTGGAAATTATACTAATTATAAAGATTTTGCAAATCAATATAAAAGAGCGGCTCCAGCTGCTGGTTCACAAATTGATATTATTATGAAAAACATATGGTCAGATGCAATGTGGGTAAGTATGCCATTATTAACTGATAGCCGATATGCGTTTTCCAATCCTGCAAATATGCCTTGTGATGCAAAAGTGAGATTAAGAGTTAAAAAACCATATAAGAAAGGTATGGCTGGTTCTTACTTTGACGCTTTAAATATTTTTGCACCAGGTACTGCGGCTTGTCCTACAATGCCTTCTGCAGTTCAGTATGCAAATTTCTCTACAGATACACTTTCGTCTCCAAAAAATAATAATTTTGGTTTATATACTTTTAGTACTGCTGATATTTTTTCAGATATTAATAACGCTGATAAAGCAAAATCTGCCTTAGATTTAATTAATGTTGTTCCAAATCCATATTATGCGTATTCTAGCTATGAGCAAAATAGATTAGATAATGTTGTAAGAATTACTAATTTGCCAAATAAATGTAAAATAAAAATCTTTACAATGAATGGGACTTTAGTAAGAACATTTGATCGCGATGTTTCTGGCCAAGAAGATATTAATGTTAGTTCATCAGAATATGTACATTCTAAACGGTTACCTTATCAAGATTGGGATATAAAAAATCAAAGCGGGATTCCTGTTGCGAGTGGTTTATATATCATTTATGTTGATGTACCAGGAGTAGGGGAAAAAATATTAAAATGGTTTGGTGTAATGCGCCCTTTAGATTTACAAAGCTACTAACCTTTAATTTTTAATAAAACAAGAAATTATGAAGTCAATAAAAAATATAGCAATAAATCTAACTTTAACAGGTTCAATTGTGTTTTCTAGCATTCAAATGCAAGCCGGAAATCCAGAACGTGCTGGTCAAGCTGGAGCGTCACAATTATTAATTAATCCATATGCTCGTTCTGCTGGTTGGGCAAGTTGTAATACTTCTCGTACTCGTGGTTTAGAATCCCAGTACACAAATGTTGCAGGCTTAGCATTTACTCGCAAAACAGAAATAATGTTTATGCGTTCGGCTTGGTTAGTTGGAACAGGTATTAATATTAATACTTTTGGTATTTCTCAAAGAGTAGGAGAAACCGGAGCAATTGGTATTGGTATTATGTCAATTAATGCTGGTAAAATCGAAAGAACAACGGAAGATCAGCCAGAAGGTGGATTAGGAACGTTTACGCCACGTTTTACAAATATTGCATTATCATATGCAAAAGGATTTTCTGATAATATTTATGGAGGAATAACTTTACGTGTTCTATCCGAAGGTATTGATAATGTTAAAGCGCAAGGTGTTTCTATCGATGCAGGTATTCAATACCATACTGGTAAATATGACCAAGTGCATTTAGGAGTTGGATTAAAAAATGTTGGACCAAAAATGCAATACAAAGGGGATGGTTTATCAATTCAAGGAACTGTGACTAATGCTTATGGAAACCAATATCAATTAACTGCGAGTAGTAAATCTGCAGCTTTTGATTTGCCAGCTTTATTAAACATAGGTGGAGCATATGATTTTTATTTAACACAAGATACTACTGGAAAATTAAGAACACATAGATTAACAGTGGCCGGTAATTTTACATCTAATTCATTTACAAAAGATAATTTTTTATTTGGTGTAGAATATAGCTGGAAAGAAATTATTATGGTTCGTGGTGGCTTAGTTACCGAAAAAGGAATTTTTAAAGGAGACTCACAAAGAACTACTGCTTTTACAGGACCATCTTGTGGAGCAACTGTTGAGGTTCCAATTGGAGAAAAAAAATCAACTTTTGGTGTTGATTATTCTTACAGATTTACAAATCCATTTGGTGGAGTTCACTCTTTTGGAGCTAGAATAAACTTCTAAACAAAATATTTTATTTATAATTTTAAAGAGTCCCGATTATTTCGGGATTCTTTTATTTTTAATAATACATAAAACATGGCAACAATAGCATATTATACAGAAGAAGGATTAAAAAAATTGAAGGATGAGTTAAATCACCTAAAAACGGTTGAGCGTAAAATGATTATTAAAGCTATTGCAGATGCGAGAGATAAAGGTGATTTGTCAGAAAACGCAGAATATGATGCCGCAAAAAACGATCAAGGTTTATTGGAAATAAAAATCGCAAAATTAGATGAAATTGTTGCTAATGCCCGAATTGTTGATAGTTCAAAACTTGATATTAATAAGGTTAGTATTTTAACAACTGTAAAAATTAAGAATTTGAAAAACAACATGGAAATGAAATATACCATTGTTGCAGAAAATGAGGCTGATTTAAAATCCGGGAAGATTTCAATTGATTCGCCAATAGGTAAAGGATTGGTTGGAAAAAAAGTTGGAGATACAGTCGATGTTACAGTTCCTGCGGGCATTATTCAATTTCAAATACTTGAAATTACAATATAATTGTGCCAAGTGTTTTCACGAAAATAATTAATGGAGAAATCCCTAGCTATAAAATAGCCGAAGATGAGCATTACCTTGCCTTTTTAGATGTTTTTCCATTAAAAAAAGGGCATACGCTAATAGTTCCAAAAAAAGAAGTCGACTATTTGTTTGATTTAGATTCTGAGACTTACCTAGGATTAATGGAGTTTTCAAAAAAGATTGCTACTGCTATAAAACTTGCTTTTCCTTGTAATAGAATTGGTATGGCCGTTATTGGTCTAGAAGTGCCACATGCGCATCTTCATTTAATTCCTATTAATACAATGCATGACATGAATTTCAGTAACACTAAACTTTCCCTCACAAAAGAAGAGTTTGATGAGTGTGCTAATAAAATCAAAAGCTTTATTTAAAAAAATACCTCTAGTAAATTGTTCGATTTACAAATTTTAGCTTATTTCAGTAAGTAAAAAAACATATATTTGCAACCAAAAAATATTTCCAAATCATGGATAAAAAATCACTCATAGGTTTAGGCCTAATTGCAGTTATATTAATTACTTGGTTGGCTCTAGCTGGGCCAAATAAAGAACAACTTAAACGGAATAAAGACATTAAAGATTCCATTGAATTCGTTGAGAAAACAGCGATGGATGCAGAAAAGCTATTGGCGGAAGTTGCCTCTAAAAAATTATTGGATTCGGTAAAAGTTGTAACTTCAAATTTATCTGATTCTGCAAAGTTTGCAATTGCATCAAATAAATATAAGGATTTTTCAGTTTCAGCAAATGGAACAAAAGAAATTGTAACGATTGAAAATGAAAACATAAAAGTTTATGTTTCTACAAAAGGTGCAGTTGTAGAAAAAGTAGAATTGAAAAAATATAACCGTTATGGTAAAAAATCGCCATTAATTTTATTTGATAAGGATTCAACCTTTCAGCAAATTAAATTCGACGCGTACTCAAATATGAAATTCAGTACTGATAGTTTCTATTTTAAAACTTCTGATAAATCTATTATAGTTAGCGGCGCTGATTCTAAAACATTAGTATTAAAGCTTGAAACAGCAACTCCAGGAACTTATATTGAATATATCTATACTTTAAAAGGGAATGATTATATGCTTGATTATGATGTGAATTTTGTAGGGATGCAAAATATTATTTCAAATAAAGCGCATGGTGTAAAAATACATTAGGCACAAAGTATGCCTTCTCAAGAAAAAGACATTAAAAAAGAACGTGAAACAGCAACAGTATATTATAACCAAGCTATTGAAGGTGTTGATTATGTAAATGCAAGAAAGAATGAGGAGTTTTTATTAAATGAACAAAACATTAAATGGATTAGTTTTAAGCAACATTTCTTTAATTCAACTTTAATTGCTGATAACGAATTCAGTAAAGAGGAAAGTTTTGTAAAAACAAATGAAAATCCTGCGTCACAAGAAATTGTAAAACGAATTGAAGCGCAATTAACTATTCCATATAAGCATACAGCTAATGAAAAATTTGGGATGGCATTTTATTTTGGACCAACACATTATTATACATTAAAAAACTATAATTTGGATTTGGACAAAATGATACCAACAGGCTTTAGTGTATTTAGCTATATTAATAAATGGATGGTAATTCCATTATTAAACAGTATGCCAAGCATTAATACTGGAATCATGATTTTATTATTGACTCTGATTCTAAAAACTATTTTATTTCCAATAGCTTATAAAACATATATGAGCAGTTCAAAAATGAGGGTTTTAAAACCTGAAATTGATGAAATAAATGATAAGTTTAAAGACAATGCCGATCCTATGAAAAAACAACAGGAAACCATGGCGCTTTACCGAAGAGCTGGAGCAAATCCTCTTTCGGGTTGTTTACCAATGTTGTTGCAATTTCCAATCTTAATTGCATTATTCGCATTCTTCCCTGCATCAATCGAAATGCGTCAAAAAGCTTTTTTGTGGACAGATGATTTATCGACTTACGATTCAATTTATAATTTCGGATTTGAAGTTTGGGGTTATGGAGATCACGTAAGTTTATTTGCATTATTAATGTTTGTTTCAACAATAATTTACACGTGGATGAATAGCAGTATGCTACAACCACAACAAACACAGATGCCTGGGATGAAATACATGATGTATTTAATGCCAGTTATATTTTTAGCAGTAATGAATAGTTATGC
Source organism: uncultured Bacteroidota bacterium (assembly GCA_903928655.1). GTDB lineage: Bacteria > Bacteroidota > Bacteroidia > B-17B0 > Aurantibacillaceae > UBA4416. The sequence continues at coordinate 19,337 of CAIYSA010000304.1, read as the reverse complement.
AGCTGGTTTAAGTTGGTATTACTTTTTAGCGAATGTTATTACATTCCTTCAAACATTTGCAATGAAAAAATTTATTGATGATGGAAAAATAAGGGACCAACTATTAGCTAATATGAAAAAGCCTGAAAAGAAATCTGGATTTCAAGCGAAATTAGAAGAAATGGCTAAGCAAAAACAAATTCCTAATAAAAAATAAACTAATAAAAAAAGACTTTGATTTATTCAAGGTCTTTTTTATTACAACAATATCTTAACTTAAATAAATTTTGGATTAATTTTCAGGAACATAATTTAATTTGCTTCGTTCTGCTTTAAACCAATCTATTAAAAGTTGTTTTTGTGTATTGCTTAATTTTGCTTCACTGTGCATCCAAGTATATGAATCCATTGGCATTTCTCCTTCTTCAATCATTTCAACACATTCTTCTAATTTATGATCTTTTCGTTTTAAAGAATAGGTTTGCCAATCAGAAAAATTTAAATGCTTCGAACCTTCATTAATGTGATGTTTTATCCACCAAGATACAGGAGCAATATTTGTGTACCAAGGATAAGTTGGTTGACTTGAATGGCAATCGTAGCAAGATGTTTTTAAAATAGTTGAGATTTCGGTATTAGTTTGTGTGACCGTGATAAAATCAGTGTCAGGATTTAAAGGTTTAGTGGTTTTGTCAATTCTAAAAAATTGAATAATTATAAGCGTTCCAAGTGTAAATTGAAATATGCGATTTAGAGTGAAATATTTTTTCATTTAGTTGGGGTTTAAAGTAGCTTATAATGTGTTTATATTAATTTAACATACAATTAGCATTAGGCTAATTTACAAATTCTATTATTAAAAGTGTTTTTTATTATATTTGAGCTATGATAAAATTAATTAGTTCAACAATATTACTGTTATTTTTTGTAGTAACAGGTTTTTCTCAAAACAAAAATTCTATTACAGTTGCATTTTATAACTGTGAAAATTTTTTCGACACAAAAAATGATCCAGATAAAAACGATGAAGATTTTTTGCCTGAAGCACCTTCAAAATGGGATGAAACAAAATATAACAATAAAATAGAAAAAGTTGCCCAGGTTTTGGATTCGACAGTTGCTGGAGATGGATTACCCGCTATTGCTGGTTTAGTAGAAATTGAAAATAAAGAAGTTTTGGAGGATTTAGTTTCTAAATCGCAATTTAATAAAAAGAAATATGGTGTGCTTTGTACAACTGGTGCCGATGAAAGAAGCATTGATGTTGGTTTAATTTATGACAAAGATATTTTCACATTAATTAGTTCTGAAGAATTAAATGCAACAAATCCAACTTTAGGAGATTACAAAACTCGTAATATTTTAATGGTATGTTTAAAAAGCATCAATGGTGATGTGATTTATGTTTTTGTTAATCATTGGCCTAGTCGCCGAACTGGGGAAGCAGAAAGTGAACCTCGTAGAATTTTTGCTGCACAAACACTAAGAAACAAAATAGATGAATTGCAAAAAAAAGAGGCTAAAGTGAAAATTATTACAATGGGAGATTTTAACGATCATCCAGACAATAAGAGTATTTTAAATACATTAAAAGCTAGCGATAAACCAAAAGATAAAAGTGAATTATATAACGCATACCAAACCTTAGATGCAAACAAACAAGGAACTCATTTTTATGATAAAGAATGGCGTTGTTTAGATCAAATAATGGTTTCTCAAGGATTTTTAAGTGCAAAAAAAGGGTATAAGTTCAATCCAAAAAACGCATTTATCCTTAGAAAAGATTTTGTAATGTTTAAAAACAAAAAAACTGGCGAGGAAAAACCAAATCGAACGTATGGTGCTGAAAATAAATATTATAATGGTTACAGTGACCATTTATCAATTTATATTACACTAGATTAATTGTAAGGATTTATCTTTTAGGGAATTTTATTTTACGAAAAAATTATTACCTTGTTCTTCAAATCAGTAATTAATTTTTAAAATTATGAAGTACGAAGCAATAAATAACAAATTATTTATAGATAATAGAGCAAATTACATTAAACATTTAAAACCAAATTCATTGGCGTTATTTGTGAGTAACGATTTGTTGCCAACCAATGCAGATGGTTCGTTTGGCTTTGTTCAAAATAGCGATTTGTTTTATTTATCAGGGATTGATCAGGAAGATTCAATTTTACTTATTTTTCCTGATGTTAAAGATGGAAAGCATAAAGAAGTTTTGTTTTTAAAAGAAACAAGTGAGTTAATTGCTATTTGGGAAGGCGCGAAATTAAACAAAACTCAAGCAACTGCAGTAAGTGGTATTGATCACATTTATTGGATTTCTGAATTTGATAAAGTATTTAAATCGTTAGTTTTTCAAGCAGAACATATTTATTTGAATAGCAACGAGCACACTCGCCGTTATATTGATATGGAAACGGCTGAAATGCGTTTCAATAAAAAAATTCAAGCACTTTGTCCTCTTCACATTATTCAACGTTCAGCACCAATTATGCACCGCATACGTTCGGTTAAGCATCCAATTGAAATTGACTTGATGCAGCAGGCTTGTGATATAACTGAAAAAGGAGTGAGACGATTATTAAATTTTATAAAGACAGGCGTAACTGAATATGAAATTGAAGCAGAATTAATTCATGAATTTGTAAGAAATAAAAGTAGAGGTTTTGCTTACGGGCCAATTATTGCGAGCGGTGCAAGTGCCTGTGTGTTGCATTATGTAGAAAACAATAGAGTGTGCAAAGACGGCGATGTTATTTTATTAGATGTAGCCGCTGAATATGCCAATTATGCAAGTGATTTAACACGTTGTTTGCCCGTAAACGGAAAATTTACAAAACGTCAGAAAGAAGTTTATAATGCGGTATTGCGTGTGATGAAATCTGCAACATCTATGTTGAAGGTTGGGAATACTTTTGAAAAATACAATGCCGCCGTGGGCGATTTGATGACGGAAGAATTATTGCAATTAGGATTATTAAAAATAGACGATGTAAAAAATCAAAATCCAAATTGGCCTGCTTATAAAAAATATTTCATGCATGGCACATCCCATTTTATTGGATTAGATGTGCATGATGTTGGTTTATTTTACGAGCCAATGCAAATTGGTAATGCGTTTACCGTTGAGCCAGGAATATACATTCCAGAAGAAGGTTTAGGCATTCGTTTAGAAAATAATATTGTTATTACCAAAGATGGAAATAACGATTTAATGAAGAATATCCCTTTAGAAGCGGATGAAATTGAATCGTTAATGCATTAGAACTAATTTATTTTTTCTTTTTTTCTTCATTCCATGTTTTGTATTCATTTTGCTGAGTTGGCTGATAAGCCGGCACTCGGCGAAGTGGTTCACATGGTTTTAAAGTTGCATAACAATCTGCTGGAAGTTGTTGATACAATGCTGTTCCTTTTGTTTTCCATTCAATCATCGAATCACTAACATCTTTTATAACCTTTGCAGGATTTCCAACCACAACTTTTCTCTCTTCAATGATTGTTTCTGCGGGTACAAAACACAAAGCTCCAATGATACAATTATTTCCAATTACTACATTATCCATTACAACGGAATTCATTCCTATTAAACAATTTTCACCAATCGTTCCTCCGTGTATAATTGCTCCGTGACCAATATGCGCTCCTTTTTTTAATAACACAGTTGTTCCGGGAAACATGTGAATAGTGCAATTTTCTTGAACATTGCAACCATCTTCAATAATTATTTTTCCCCAATCACCTCGAATGGCTGCGCCCGGACCAATATAAACGTTTTTACCAATAATCACATTTCCTGTAACGGTTGCATTTGGATGCACAAAAGAAGATTTATCAATAACTGGTTTATAACCGTTGAACTCAAAAATGTTTGCCATATTTATTTTATTTAGTTAAAACTCACTCTTTAAATGAAATTTAATTTCTGGAAATTTAGTTTGTGCCATTTCTAAAAGCCATGCAGATTCAGCTAAAAACACCAAACGATTTTCTTTATCAAATGCAATGTGATTCGCTTTATCAATTAAAAACTCATCTAATTTTTTCTTGTCGTTGCATTCAATCCAAAGAGCTTTATATAAGTTGATAGAATCGTAGCCGCACGACGCATTGTATTCACTTTTTAAACGATGTTGGATAACTTCAAATTGCAAGGCTCCAACTGTTCCAACAACTTTTCGTCCATCTGCTTTTTTAGTAAATAATTGTGCAACTCCTTCATCCGTTAATTGCTCTAAACCTTTTTGTAATTGTTTAGTTTTCATTGGATCAAGATTGGTAACATATTTAAATAACTCAGGCGAGAAACTTGGAATTCCTCTAAAATTAAATTTAGGACCTTCTGTTAAGGTATCTCCAATTTTAAAATTACCTGCGTCATATAACCCAATTACATCACCGGGAAATGACTCATCAATGATTGATTTTTGTTGAGCCATAAAAGCTGTAGGATTACTAAAACGCATGTCTTTATTTTCGCGCACATTATAGTAATATTTATTACGTTCAAATTTCCCTGATACAATCCTTAAAAAGGCAATTCTATCTCTGTGCTTTGGATCTAAGTTGGCATGAATTTTAAAGATGAATCCGCTAAATTTTGAAGCATCTGGTTTTATTTCTCCAGCTACATCTGTATCTCTACCTTGCGGTGTTGGCGCAATTTCAACAAAGCAATCTAATAATTCTTTAATGCCAAAATTATTAACAGCACTTCCAAAAAATACTGGGCTTATTTTCGCTTTTAAATATTCTTCTTTATCAAAATCATCATACACGCCATCTATTAATTCAATATCAGCACGAAGTTGTTTTGCGAAATCTTCTGTTATGTATTTTTCAATTTGTTTATCATTAATGTCTTCAATAACAATATTTTCTTCAACGGTTGTTTTACTATCTCCTTGAAAAAGAGACAACTTTTTTTCGTATAAATTATATACACCTTTAAAAGATTTGCCAATACCAATTGGCCAAGTTAAAGGACGCACTCTAATTTTTAATTCCTTTTCAATTTCATCTAATAAGTCAAAAGCATTTTGACCTTCACGATCCATTTTATTTACAAATACAATAACAGGGGTGTTTCGCATGCGACACACTTCTAATAATTTTCGTGTTTGTGGTTCAACACCTTTCACACAATCAATAACCATTATTACACTATCAACAGCTGAAAGTGTTCTGTAAGTATCTTCTGCAAAATCTTCGTGACCAGGTGTATCTAAAATATTAACTTTAAAATTACGGTAATCAAAAGCCATAACTGATGTAGAAACAGAAATACCACGTTGCTTTTCTATTTCCATGAAATCGGAAGTAGTTGCTTTTTTTATTTTATTTGATTTTACCGCACCAGCCGATTGAATAGCACCCCCAAATAATAATAATTTTTCGGTTAAAGTAGTTTTACCAGCATCAGGATGGGCAATAATTGCAAATGTTTTACGCCTATTTAATTCTTCTAAAAAAGTCATTGAATTCAAAATTTAAGGTTATAAAGATAGTAAAATTGCTAGGTTCTAATAGTTATAGTTTCAAATTCCAAAGTTTGATATACCACATTTAAGGTATATAGATATCCTGCTTAAAAATTGTAAATTTATTAGCTTATTTATTATGACCCTCGACCAACTAAAACTAGGACAGACCGCTATTGTGCAAGAATTTACAGATGATTTTTTGTCACTTAAATTTATTGAAATGGGTTGTTTGCCTGGCGAAATTGTTAAGGTTGTAAATATTGCACCTATGCAAGATCCTATTGCTATTGAAGTTTCGGGATATGTATTGAGTTTAAGAAAACAAGAAGCGTCAACCGTAGTTGTAACGCTTTTAAATGATGTTGTATTAAATAAAACAAATTGAATTCTCTGAAAAATACACTTCATATAGCATTAGTTGGAAATCCTAATAGTGGAAAATCAACGTTGTTTAATTCTCTGACTGGCTTAACTCAAAAAACAGGCAATTATGCCGGAGTTACTATTGAGAAGCATGTAGGGAAATTTGAATTTAATGGAACTTCTTTTTCTGTAACTGATCTACCTGGTACGTATAGTTTATTTCCGAAATCCTTAGATGAGGAAGTTGCTTGTAAAACCATATTAAATACATCAACAGATAAATTGGATGTTATTGTTATTGTTGCTGATGCAACAAATATCAAACGTCATTTGCTCCTTGCTACGCAATTAATTGATTTAAAAATTCCTTGTGTACTGGCATTAAACATGATTGATGAAGCCGAAAAGCAAAACATTACTATCTATAAAAATGATTTAGAAAATTTATTAGGTATTGGTGTTGTATTCGTTAATTCACGAAAAAAAACAGGCCTAGAAGAACTTAAAAGTGAAATTTTAAAAGCAAAGATATCTGATTCTATTTTTTATAATTTCGAAAAACAGTTGAAATTATTTCCAAATTTAAAAAGCTATAAGGAACTAATAGACTTACAATTTACATGTGATGATGAATTATCTAAACTCATTAAACAGTTTGAAAAGGAAGATAATATCAGTAGGTTTTATAAACTGAATTATATCATTGCAAAGTGTGTAAAAAAACCAGAACAATTAAATAAAAGTATAACTCAAAAACTAGATTCTTTTTTTACTCATAAATTTTTTGGTTTTTTCTTTTTCTTTTTAATTCTATTTATTGTATTTCAGTTTGTGTTTTTTGTTGCTGATGTTCCGATGACATGGATAGAAGAGTCTTTTGCTGCATTCATGAATTTTACGGCAAACTCATTACCTAAAGGCGAATTGAATGATTTGTTGGTGAATGGTGTTTTAGCAGGCATTAGCGGAATAGTTGTTTTTGTACCACAAATTGCATTATTGTTTTTCTTTATAACTGTTTTAGAAGATACAGGTTATATGGCAAGGGCAAGTTTTATTTTAGATAAAGTCATGCAAAAATTTGGGTTAAATGGTAAGTCTGTTATCCCAATGATAAGCAGCGTTGCTTGTGCCATTCCTTCTATTATGAGTACACGAACGATTTCAAATTGGAAAACGCGGATCATTACAATTTTAGTTACACCTTTAATTAGTTGTTCGGCTCGCTTGCCAGTTTATACTTTAATTATTAGTATCATGTTTAAAGATGAACACATGATTTATGGTTTTAACTATAAGGGAATTGTGTTAATGGGAATGTATTTGTTAGGATTTGGCGCTGCATTTCTAGCTGCCTTTATTTTAAAATTTATTCTTAAAACAAAAGAAAAAAATTATTTTATAATGGAACTTCCTGTTTACCGAATGCCACAATGGCAAACCGTAGGGATGTTAGTGCTTAAAAAAGTAAAATTATTTTTGTTTAATGCTGGTAAAATTATTTTGGCAATTTCGATAGTACTGTGGTTTTTAACGAGCCATGCGCCTAGTAATGTATTTACTCAGTTAGAAGAAAAAGCACTAGTTTTAAATACACCAACTGATGTATTAAACGCACAAAAATTAGAACATTCATATGCAGGAATATTTGGAAAAAAAATTGAACCATTAATCGAACCAATTGGTTTTGATTGGAAAATAGGCATTTCATTAATTACATCTTTTGCAGCTCGCGAAGTATTTGTAGGAACTATGGCAACTATTTATAGCTCTGGCGATTCAGATAACACAGAAACGTTGCGCGAAAAATTAGCCTCTGAAAAAGATTCCGTTACACAATCTCCTGTTTATACAACTGCCGTTTGCTGGTCGTTATTAGTATTTTATGCATTTGCTATGCAATGCATGAGCACGCTTGCAACTACATATAGCGAAACCAAACATTGGAAATGGCCTTTTATACAATTGGTTTTTATGAGTGTTTTGGCTTATGGGTCTTCTTTTATTGTATTTAATTTATTGAAGTAAAAAACTGTATTTTTACTTCAAACTTCCAATTTCTTTTTTTAATGATTTATTCTGATCTTCTTCATCAAGCAATTATTGCCTCAGTATTGGCTGGCAACGAAATACTAAAAGTGTATGAAACTAATTTTGACGTGGAGATAAAAAATGATAAATCTCCTGTTACATTAGCAGACAAAAATGCAAGTGATAAAATTATCGAATTCTTAAAACCCTTTAATGTCGAAGTTTTGAGTGAAGAGGGAAAACATGAAGATTACAGTGTTAGAAAACATTGGGAAAAATTATGGATTGTTGATCCCTTAGATGGCACAAAAGAATTTGTTAAACGTAATGGTGAATTTACTGTAAACATCGCACTTGTAGAAAATGGAATACCGACTCTTGGTGTAATTTTTTCTCCTGTCTCTAACGATTTATATTTCTCCAGTAAAAATAATGGGGCATTTAAAATTAGTGGAAATGATTTTAGTTTAATAAAAGATTTAATCGAATCATCATCTTTAGCATTTATTTTAACGAAAGCACAAAAACTTCCAATAAAAAAAGATCGAACAAATTATGTTGTAGTAGCGAGCCGCTCACATATGAGTAGCGAAACATACACACATATCGAAAATTTAAAATGGCATCATAAAATTGTTGAAATTGTAAATACTGGAAGTAGCATTAAAATGTGTTTAGTTGCCGAAGGTGTTGCCGATGAATATCCGCGTTTTGGACCAACCATGGAGTGGGATACTGCCGCTGGACAAGCGATACTACAAGAAGCAAATTGTTCTCTAATCGATTATAAAACAAATGAACCCATGGTTTACAATAGAGAAATTTTATTGAATAATTGGTTTATTGCTAAACGTTAGAATTTCCTTTTATTAATTAACTTGACTTTTGAAGTATTAAAAACAATTATTAGTGTTAAATATTAATTAATTTTGTTGTTAAAAAACGAGGATCGGGTTAATAACTTTTTACTTATTTAGAGGTTATAATTTTATATTTGTTACAACAAAATTAAGTAAAAATGAACACAGAAATGGCAATAGAAAATATACTTACAGAAATAAAAAATGAGGTTTTGCTGATTACAATTAATCGACCTGATAAGTTAAATGCTCTCAATAAACAAACTTTGGAAGAGCTCCACGAAACATTAGTAAATGCTGAAAATGATAAAGCGATTCGTGCTTTAATTATAACTGGTTCAGGAACTAAAGCGTTTGTTGCAGGTGCCGATATTGCGGAATTTGCTGATTTTAGTATGCAAGAGGGGAAACAATTAAGTTCAAATGGTCATTTTAAAATTTTTAATTTTATCGAAAACTATTCTAAGCCTGTAATAGCTGCCGTTAATGGTTTTGCGTTAGGTGGTGGTTTAGAATTAGCAATGGCATGTCATATGCGAGTTGCAAGTTCAAATGCTAAAATGGGCTTACCCGAAGTAAGTTTAGGTGTTATACCTGGTTATGGTGGAACACAGCGTTTAGCCCAATTGGTTGGAAAAGGTAAAGCTTTTGAAATGATTGTTACGGCAGATACTATAAATGCTGAAGATGCATATAAATGGGGTCTCGCAAATTATATCACAACCCAAGAAGAATTGTTGAGTAAGTGTTTTGAAATTACAAATAAAATAATCACGAAGTCTCCTGTTGCTGTTAAATCGGCTATAAAATCAATTAATGCGGGTTATAATAATAAATTTAATGGGTATGAAGTTGAGATTGAAGAATTTGGAAAAAGCTTTGGAACTGCCGATTTTAAAGAAGGAACCACAGCGTTTTTAGAAAAAAGAAAAGCTACTTTTTTAGGGAATTAATAAGAGTTAAATAATTTAATATATATGAGCATTACCCGACCTTTTAATTTTAAAAAATGGATTGATGAAAATCGTCATTTATTGAAGCCGCCAGTTAATAATAAGGTTGTTTATAAAGATGCTGAATTCATTGTCATGGTTGTTGGTGGCCCAAATTCAAGAAAAGATTATCACTATAACGAAAGCGAAGAATTTTTTTATCAATTAGAAGGCAATGTTATTGTTAAAATTCAAGAAGATGGAAAAGAAGTTGAGGTTCCTATAAATGAAGGAGATATTTTTTTATTACCTCCAAAAGTTCCACACAATCCAATACGATTTAAAAACACAATTGGTTTAGTAATGGAACGTCGCCGTCGTAATGGAGAAAAAGATGGATTGATGTGGTTTTGCGAAAAATGCAACACAAAATTGTATGAGGAGTTTTTCGAATTGAATGACATTACTTCTCAATTTCAAGAAATTTTTGTGAAATTTTATGGCTCTGAAGATTTAAGAACATGTAAATCGTGCGGGCATAAAATGGATCCGCCACCAATTATTTCTTAATTATATAATAAATGAAACCACCAAAAAAATGGAAGTTAGCAATTCTAATTTGGATTGCTATTTATCCAACGATTACATTAATCTTTTTTTTCTTTGGAAAACATTTAATCCAAATAAATCCATTACCATTGCGCACACTTGCTATTACATTGGTTATTGTTCCATTAATGGTATTTGTATTACTGCCGCAATTGCAAAAATTATTTAAGAATTGGCTGCATAATTAAATTAGAATTCCTATCATGACCAATGAACAAACTGCTGTTAAAACAACTTATTTTAGTATTTTAAGTAATACAAGTTTGGCAATCATTAAAGGTGTTTCTGGTTATTTTGGAAATTCGTATGCTTTAATTGCGGATGCGATTGAATCTACAACTGATATTTTTTCTTCTTTTTTAGTGTTGTTTGGGATAAAATATTCGAACAGACCAGCAGATAAAAACCATCCTTACGGTCATGGACGCGCAGAACCACTTATTACATTTTTAGTGGTTGGTTTTTTAATTACATCAGCAACTATTATTGCTTATGAAAGCATAATAAATATAGGCACTCCTCACGATTTACCCGAACCATTTACTCTTTTTATTTTGGCAGGAATAATTATTTGGAAAGAATTATCATTCCAGTTTGTAATAAAAAAAAGTAAGGAAACAAACAGTTCATCTCTAAAGGCTGATGCATGGCACCATAGAAGCGATGCAATAACTTCTATAACAGCTTTCGTTGGAATATCAATTGCTTTAATCTTTGGTAAAGGATACGAGTCCGCTGATGATTGGGCAGCACTTTTCTCATCAGTATTTATTTTATATAATAGTTATCTTATTTTTAGGCCGGCCCTTGGCGAAATAATGGACGAACATTTATATGATGATTTAATTGACGAAATAAGAAAGGTTTCATTAACAGTTGATGGGATTATTGATACGGAAAAATGTTTTATTCGTAAGGCAGGAATGAAATATCATGTTGATTTACATGCGGTGGTTAATGCAAGCATAACTGTAAAAGTTGGACATGATATTGCGCATAAATTAAAAGACACCTTACGACGTGAAATCCCTTCATTAGGCCATGTTTTAATTCATATTGAGCCTAGTTAGTAATTATTTGGCTTATTTTAATTATGAAGTGCATATGTTTTTTTAAAAAACTATTAATCATTTTTCCAAATTTTATTAATTAAAAATGACTTATAAACACTTGTTTTTTATTAACATTTGTTGGTAAAATGAAAGAAAAAAATAGTACCAAAATCCCTTTAAAATCGCTATATTTAAAGAATAATCAAAAAATAGAGATTAATCATTTATGGAAGAAAATACCACAGCCGACAAAGCAAATTACGGCGCTGATAACATACAGGTTTTAGAAGGATTAGAAGCGGTAAGAAAAAGACCAGCCATGTATATTGGTGATATTGGTTTTAAAGGATTACACCATTTAGTTTATGAAGTTGTTGACAACTCAATTGATGAAGCTTTAGCTGGTCATTGTAAAGATATTATCGTTACCATATTAGAAAATAATTCTATTCGTGTTCAAGATGATGGTCGCGGTATTCCAACCGGCATCCATCCAAAATTAGGAGTGAGTGCCTTGCAAGTTGTTATGACTGTGTTACACGCTGGTGGTAAATTTGATAAAGACACTTACAAAGTATCTGGTGGTTTGCATGGTGTAGGTGTAAGTTGCGTTAACGCTTTATCTGACCCATTAATAGCTGAAGTTCACCGCGATGGTAAAATTACAATGCAAGAATTCAGAAAAGGTATTCCTGTTTACCCAGCAAAGATTGTTGGTGATACAACATTAAGAGGAACTACGGTTACATTTACGCCTGATTTAAGCATATTTACAACTGGTGAATATAATTTTGCTACACTTGCAAATCGCATGCGCGAATTAGCGTTTTTAAATAGAGGAATTACTATTATTTTAAATGACGATCGTAATAAAGATGAAAATGGAATTTCCTTCAGCGAAACATTTCATAGCGATGGTGGCTTAAAAGAATTTGTGCAATATATTGATGGTGGAAAAGAGAAGTTGATGGATGATGTTATATACATCGAAGGAGAAAAATCAGGAATTCCTGTTGAGGTTGCAATGCTTTACAATCATTCGTATAGCGAGTGTATTCAAAGTTATGTGAACAATATTAATACACACGAAGGCGGAACTCACTTAGCTGGTTTTAGAAGAGGTTTAACTCGAACTCTAAAAAATTATGCTGATAAAAACGGATTATTATCAAAAGTAAAATTCGAAATTAATGGTGATGACTTCCGCGAAGGTTTAACAGCAATTGTTTCTGTTAAAGTTCAAGAACCACAATTTGAAGGACAAACAAAAACAAAATTAGGTAATAGTGAAGTAACAGGCGCAGTTGATCAAGCAATTAGCGAAGCCCTAACAAATTATTTAGAAGAAAATCCTAAGCAAGCCCGTTTAATTGTAGATAAAGTAGTGTTAGCTGCAACAGCTCGTCATGCAGCTCGTAAGGCCCGCGAAATGGTTCAACGGAAATCAGTTATGTCTGGTTCAGGTTTACCAGGTAAGTTAGCTGATTGTGCAAATAGTGATCCTTTAGCTTGCGAATTATTTTTAGTGGAAGGGGATTCGGCCGGTGGAACAGCCAAGCAAGGCCGTAATAGAGATATTCAAGCAATTTTGCCTTTACGTGGTAAAATTTTGAATGTTGAGAAAGCGATGGAATATCAAATTTATGAGAACCAAGAGATTAAAAATATATTTACTGCACTCGGCGTATTTAGAGGAACTAAAGAAGACGACAGAGCTTTAAATATTGACAAATTGCGTTACCATAAAGTAGTGATCATGTGTGATGCCGATGTAGATGGTTCACATATTACAACATTGATTTTAACTTTCTTTTTCCGTCACATGAAAGAGTTAATTGAGAAAGGACATATTTATATTGCTGCTCCTCCATTATATCAAGTTAAAAAAGGTAAAGAATTTAAATACTGTTGGAACGAAGAAGACCGCGCAATTGCTATTAAAGAAATTGGTGGCGATAAACCAGAAACAGTTCACGTACAACGCTATAAAGGTTTAGGAGAAATGAATGCTGACCAATTATGGGAAACAACTTTAGATCCTACAACACGTACACTTCGCCAAGTAACTATTGATAGCGCTGCAGAAGCTGACCGTGTTTTTGCAATGTTAATGGGCGACGAGGTTCCGCCACGCCGTGCGTTTATTGAACAAAACGCTAAATACGCAAAAATTGATGCTTAAGATTTTTTAAGAGTAATAAAATTTATTTAAAGCCTGCTAATTAATTTAAGCAGGTTTTTTTTATTTGTTTGATTAGAGCGTTGCCTTTGGCCAGGCTTTCCGTATCAATCTTTTATCGTTCCTCAAAAAGGATTTCCACTACAATCCTTAACGCGAACTTATATTTAGTTACAAAATTTATACTTCAAATGTTAGGTTATGATTTTGTGCAGCAATAGCTGTCAAATGAATATGCGCATGCTTGTGCGAAAGGATTCATTTTATCAGCGGTCCGCAGGAATTGCCTTCCACAAAATCATAAGGTTTTGTATACTTTTGGTAGCTGAGCTTGTCGAAGCTCAAAAGTATTGGAAGAATAATTAAGAAAATATTAAGGGCGTTGCCTTCGGCCAGGCTTTCCGTTGCAATCTTTTTTCGTTCCTCAAAAAGGATTTCCACTGCAATCCTTAACGCAAATAAAACTTTATAATAAATATTATATTTACGAAACATCGATATAACATTAGAAGAAATATTGAAAAAAATCACTAATTTAGGTTGGCAGAAATTTCAGCTCACAAAATATAAATGAAGTACTCAACATATTGGTCAATTCTTGACTCTCCATCTCACACAATTAAATCAAATATAATTTGTTTAATTATTACCCTTTTCTTCGGCTTAATTTGGCTACTGACAAAAAAATTCAAAAATGATAAAGGTGATGGTGATAAAACAATACTATTATGGGGAATTGGAGTTTTTGTAGTATTAGGATTGATTTTTTATTTTCTTTTAACTTATGTTTACAAAGACACTTCAGAAGTTCAGATTTTAAAAATGCTTGATTCAAAAACAACCCCAAGAGTTGAGGGGGTTATTTCAAATTTTCAACGTAATTATAGAAATAGAAAAGAAATAATCGAGATTTTTAGGGTAGACAGTATTCAGTTTGCATATGGCGATGCTGTTTTAGGAAAATTTAATTCATTCTCACAAACCAACAACAATGTGATTTTCGATGGACAAATAGTTCGCATTACTTATCGATCTGGGTCTCGTTATGGAGATAATTTCAATTCTATACTCAAACTTGAAATTATAAAATAAATGAATATCGGCAAATATTAAAACTGAAATTTCTTCATAGTTTACAAATAATATTGCCCTTAGAATTGATTCATTTTCACATTGCAATTAGATAAAAAATATTGTACTTTTAATTTAAATGTTTCTGAATAAAAAATTTCATTTGATTCGAAAGTATAAAACATATTAAAACAATAAATTATGATAAAATCAATTTTATTTTTTCTATTACTATTCTCAATTTCAGCTTTGTTTTCTCAAACTAATTATGATAAAGTGGACCAGTTTGATGCAGTAAAAGCCAATTGGGCAAAAGTAAAATTAAACGGTAAATATGGCTTCATAGATAAGAATGGAATTGAAGTTGTAAAAACAATATACGAGGAAATCGACCAATTTGATATTTATCAAAATGCTTGGGCGCAAGTGAAATTAAATGGTAAGCTTGGTTTTATTAATGAAAATGGGATTGAAATTGTTAAGCCAAAATACGATAAAATTGACCAATTCGACATTTATAAACAAGGATGGGCAAAAGTGAAATTATCAGGAAAGTTTGGTTTTATTAATAAAAATGGTGTTGAAATTGTTAAACCAATTTACGATGAAATTGAACAATTCGACATTTATCAAAATGGTTGGGCAAGAGTAAAAATCAAAAAGCAAACAAATTTTATAGATAAGAATGGAATTGAAGTATTAGGTGCAAAATAAAAACATTGAGATAAATTATCAAAACATATTTTTAATAATATAAAATGAAGCATTCAGTAATTTTTAATATCATCCTATTTATAAGTTTTAGTCATTCGCTTATTGCTGGCGATACATTAACCATAGTTGATAAAAGAGTTAATTTTGGATATGCCGTTTCTCAAAATAGAAAAGCAGATGCTGTTATTGTGCATTCAACATTTAATAATTCAGGTGGTGATTTTTATGATATTGATTTAGTACTGAAACAATTTTCAACTTATAAAGTGTCGGCACATTATGTTATTGGCAGAGATGGAATTGTTTATAGAGTTGTTGATGAACAAAATGTTTCTTATCACGCTGGTAAAAGCAGTTTGCCTGATGGAAGAACGGATGTAAACAGTTGTTCTATAGGTATTGAAATCATGACATCCTACAAAGAATCGCCAACCGAAAAACAAGTTATTGCACTTATTGCGTTAATTAACAGTATTAAAAAAAGACATACTATAAACTATGTTTTAAGGCATAGTGATATTGCCCCAGTTCGAAAAACAGATCCATGGAATATGGATTGGAAAGCGTTTCAACAAAAATTAGCAGAGTCTAAATAATAAAGGATTACATAAATAAAATTGCTTTTTCTTTTTTATCGGTAACGTTTCCAACCTTTGCATAAAATTGATGATTGTTTTTTAAAAACAAATCCATTTCATTTTCATTTTCTTTAGTAACGCTAAATAATAAACCTCCAGAGGTTTGCGGATCGCAATAAAATATAAAATCCAAATTGGTTAAACCATCAACCTGTTTTATTTGATCATTATAATTGCGAGTTGTATTATCAGGAAAAACAAATTGTGATGCAAATTCTTTTGCTGAATTAATAATAGGAACATTTTCTTTTTCAATCACTGCCGAACAATTTGTGTTGGCCAACATTTCTAATAAATGTCCAATAAACCCAAAACCAGTTACATCGGTTACTGCATTTACAAAAGTTAATTCTCCAAGTTTTTCTCCAATACTATTTAAGGCTGTTGTTTCTTTTAATAAAATTGAATAATCTGCTTCTGATAATAATCCTCTTTTTAATGCTGTGCTTAAAACGCCTATGCCTAAAGGCTTTGTAAGGTATAAAATATCATTTTGTTTAACGGCATTATTTTTTTTAATATTTTGTTTTTTTACCAGCCCTGTTACTGCTAATCCAAATAATGGTTCTTGAGTATCAACACTATGTCCTCCGGCCAATGGAATTCCAGCTTGTTTGCAAATTTCTTGTGCGCCTTTTATAACTTGTTGTGCTAAAGCTGCCGGTAATTTATCTGTTGGCCAGCCTAAAATGGCTATTGCCATTACTGGTTTTCCGCCCATTGCATATACATCGCTAATTGCATTGGCTGCAGCGATTTTTCCAAAATCAAAAGCATCATCAACTATTGGTGTAAAAAAATCGGTTGTACTAATAATACAATTGTCATTATCTATTTCGTAAACAGCAGCATCATCTTTTGTGTCATTACCAACTAATAAATTTTTAAAAACTGAATCTGTTTTACAACCATTCAATATTTCTTCTAATATGGGTGGTGCTATTTTACAACCGCAACCAGAGGCTTTGCTGAATTTTGTTAATTTAATTTGCATTGTAAAGATCTAATGATTTAATCACTCCTTTTAATTTTAAAGTATTTTCTTCAAAATTCATTGTGTCTAAAACTACAGGAATTATTTGTTGAGTTGTTTTTTTATTGTAAGTATATGAATATGCTTTGTCATAATATTTTAAAGTTAAACGAGCTACATCCGTTAAGTTATTTTCATCCAGATATTTAAAACATAAGCTGGCATTTTGTATCCCTAAATTCTGTTCAATTTTTTTTACACAAATTTTCAGCGCATCAATATTTGTGGTTGTATAATCTTGTACTAATTTTAGTACGCGTAATTCAAACGGGATGTCAAGTTTAATAATTGGTGCTTTTTTCATTTGTAACCATAAGGCATGTGGTATTTTATTATAACCTATAGATTGTGATTCGTCTTCAATTAAAATTATTTTTTTAGGATCAAGCAATTTTAACTGATGAAATAAATTGTTCTCAAAAATTTGTTGAGGTTTTTGTTTTTCTTCATTAATGGATCCAAACGCTGAGCCTTTGTGATTTGCTAATTTTTCTAAATCAATAATTTGAAAATCGAGTTTATCTAATTTTTTTAATAAATCTGTTTTTCCACTTCCTGTCATTCCCCCAATAATCACTAATTTTTTTTTCTCTTCAAAATAGTTTAATACATGATTTCTGTAATTTTTGTAACCTCCTTCAAGTATGGTTGCATCCAATCCAGATGTGTTCATTAGCCAAGCAAAACTATTGCTTCGCATTCCACCTCTAAAACAGTATATAAACACTTTTTTGTTTTTTGTTAATGATTTTACTTGATTTACAAATGGAACTAATTTAGGAGACACAATTTCTAAACCTCGATTTACTGCAATTTCTTTTCCTTGTTGTTTATAAAGTGTTCCTATTTCAGCTCTTTCAACATCCTCAAACAGTGGGATATTAATAGCATTTGTGATATGTCCTTTTTCAAATTCGATAGGCGCTCTTACGTCAATAATCAGCTCATTTGAGCTATTATTTAGAAATTGTATAATACTTAAGGCCTTTGATGTCATTTTTACGACGTTAAATTAATATTTAATATTGAGTATACACTTTTTCTATTATATTTGGCCGCACAGACAAGATTATGGCTATAACAATTAAAACTTTAATTGACAAAAACAAAAAAGCATTTGATTCAAAATTTTTTATCGAATCTTTAAATTTATCTTATATTCTCATAAATAAGGCTTTAAAACAGATTGTAAAATATGAGTTTAATATTGAATTAATTGATCAAAAAGTAAAAACATCAAGTTTAGTTTCTCAAATTAAAAAAGAATTAGTTTTGAATCCAAGCTTAAAAAGTAAAGTAACTAAAAAGGTAATTAATGATATTGGATTATTTTTAAGTCTCTATAAAGTTTTGCACAGGGAATTAAAATTTCAGTTTCCTGAAAAAAAGATAGAAGACGCTGCAACCCTTGGTATTAATTGTATTATTATATTAAATACAAGTTTAGTTAAAATTAAAAATAACAGTATTTCTTAAGCCTTTTTTCTAATTTAACAATTTCGTAATATAGAGTTAAGGATAACTTTAAGAATGTTCGGTTAGTTTGTAACGTAATATTTACAATCATTAAATGAGCACAAAAATCAAAATATTTTTTACTATAGTTTTATTTCTTGTTATAGCTAATGTTAAAGCCATTGCTATCAATGAACCTAAGGAGATGACGTTTATTTTTAGTGGAAAAATTCTTGATGCTAATCATAATGAATTATTATCTGGTGTTAGTATTACTGCAACAAATTGCGAAAAAACAATTTATTCTGATTTAAATGGAAATTTCTTTATTTATATTAAAGTTAAGGATGCCTCAACTTTTAAATTAGAATTTTCTCAGGTTGGTTATAACACTAAAACACTTAATTTAGCTGATTTATCAGGTAAAACAAGTAATATAGAGGTCGATTTACTAGAAGAGTAACTTTTTCCAATGTAAACTTAATGTTAAGTTTTGGTTATTTTGTCGTTAAGGCTTAATTATTGTTTATCTTTGTATAAGATTTCATTCTAACAATTTAAACCAGACCCTATCATGAAAAATCTAATCTTATCACTTTGTATTCTTGTATCAGGTATTGCATTATCTCAAGACATTTCATTTACAACTAATGAATCTAAAACCATAACATTTTCAAATGGAGAATATTTTCAAAATAATATGCCTTATTCAGGTAAGTTTATTGCTTATTTTGAAAACGGTAAAATAAAAGAAGAATTAACCATAAAAGATGGAAAGCTTAACGGTGTTTTTGTCAAAAACTATGAAAGCGGAAAGCCAATGGAAGTTGGTAATTATGAAAATAATTTGAAATTTGGTTTATGGACTCGCTATAGTGTTAATGGTAATTTATTAGCGCAAGCCTCTTATTTAAATAATAAAAAAG